>NZ_JBEFLP010000002.1:300000-555782 GCF_040149665.1 Sulfitobacter sp. HNIBRBA3233
TTCGAACCGTCCGCCGCCGAACAGCGATGGCGTCCTGCCGCCCTGCTGGAACCATGCCTGCGCGATCAGAACGGTCATGCCCGCGGCTAGGAAATTGATCGCCACCCCCGAGATCAGCTGATTGCCCCGGAAAGTGATCGAGGCGACGCCGTGGATGGCACTGAGCACCATCGACGACGCGATCCCCGCCAGAAGGCCGATCCAGACCGATCCGGTCATCGCCGCAATCGCCGCAGAGAAGAAGGCAGCGGCCAGCATCTTGCCCTCGAGCCCGATGTCGAAGATGCCCGCCCGTTCGGAATAGAGCCCCGCGAGGCAGGCCAGCAACAGCGGTGTGGCAAGGCGCACGGTACTGTCGAGAAGCTGGATGAGGGTCAGGTAGATATCCATCGCTCAGCCCTCCTTCCGTTCGGGTTTCGGCGGTGTGCGGCGGCGCGCGGCAAGAAAGATGCTTTCAAGCGGCATCCGCACCATGTTGTCGAGCGCCCCGGTGAAGAGAATGACGAGCGCCTGAATGACGACGATCAACTCGCGCGGGATCGAGGTCCAGAGCGCCAGCTCCGCGCCCCCCTGATAGAGAAATCCGAAGAGGATCGCGGCCAGAAACACGCCAAAGGGATGCGACCGGCCCATCAGCGCCACGGCGATACCGATGAAACCCGCCCCCTCGACCGAGTTCAGGACCAGCCTTTCGGCCTCTCCCATGACGTTATTGGTGGCCATCATCCCTGCCAGCGCACCCGAGATCAGCATCGACACCATGATGATCTTCACCGGTGAGATGCCCGCGTATTCCGCCGCCGGTTCGGACTGGCCATAGGCGCGGATTTCGTAGCCCAGTCTGGTTCGCCAGATCAGCACCCACAGGAAAACACAGGCCGCAACTGCCAGAAGCAGCGACACATTCGCCGGTGCTGCCTTGGAAAAGTTGATGCCGATCGGGGCCAGAATGTCGTGCAGCGTGGGCAGGTGCACCGCTTCGGGAAAGCGGGCGGTGGCCGGATCCATCTGGCCTGCGGGACGCAAGAGATTGACCAGAACATAATTCAGGACAGAGGCCGCGATAAAGTTGAACATGATCGTGGTGATCACGATATGGCTGCCGCGTTTGGCCTGAAGATAGGCCGGAATAGCCGCCCAGGCGGCGCCGAAAATCGCCGCGCCGACGGCAGCCCCGATCAACGCCAGCGACCAGTGCGGCCAGGGGATGTAGAGGCACACGAGCGCCACACCCAAGCCGCCAAGTGCTGCCTGACCCTCGCCACCGATGTTGAACATCCGCGCGTGAAACGCGATGGCAACCGCCAGACCGGTGAACATGAAGTTCGTGGCGTAATAGAGCGTATAGCCCCAGCCATAGCTCGACCCCAGCGCGCCGTTGACCATCAGCTTGACGGCGGCCACGGGATCTTCGCCGATGGCGAGAATGACCAGCGCGGACAGCACGGCGGCCAGCAACAGTGAAATCAGCGGCACGAGAACGATCTCGGCCCATTTTGGCATCACGTCCATGGCTCAGCTCTCCTTGCCGTGTGTGCCCGCATGGGCAAGGTTTTCCTCGATCTCGTCGACGCTATGGTCGTGACCGGTGTCGGTGATCCCGGCCATCAGCAGGCCGAGTTCTTTTTCGTCGGTCTCCGACGGCAGGCGTTCGCCCATGATCTTGCCGTCGAACATGACCGCGATGCGGTCGCTCAGCGCCATGATCTCGTCCAGCTCGACACTGACCAGCAGAACGGCCTTTCCCTTGTCGCGCAGGGCCACGACCTGCTGGTGGATGAATTCGATCGCACCGATGTCGACGCCGCGCGTCGGCTGACCGATCAACAGCAATTCGGGATCGCGTTCGATCTCACGGGCCAGAACAATCTTCTGCTGGTTCCCGCCCGAGAAATTCTTGGCCGCGAGCTTGGGGTCGGGCGGGCGCACGTCGAACCGCTCCATCTTGGCTTCGGTATCGGCGCGGATCGCTGCGTTGTTCATCAGCACACCGCTGTTATAGGCAGCGTCGTGATGATAGCCGAAAGCCACGTTTTCCCACGCCGCGAAATTCATGATCAGCCCCTCGCGCTGCCGGTCCTCGGGGACGTGGGCAATGCCATGCGCGCGACGCGACCGGCCATCGGAATGCTTGCCGGTCAGATCGAGCGGCTGGCCGGATACGGTAATGGTGCCGGTACCGCTGGCGTAGCCGCCCAACACTTCGAGAAGCTCGGACTGGCCGTTTCCGGCAACACCCGCGATGCCCAGCACCTCGCCCGCGCGCACCTGAAGATCGACGCCGCGCAGACGTTCGACGCCTTTTTCGTCCACGACGCGCAGGTTCTTGACGTCCAGCACCACGTCGCCGGGGGTGGCGGGCGCCTTGTCCACGCGCAGCAACACCTTGCGACCGACCATCAGTTCGGCAAGCTCGGCGGGGGAGGTCTCGGCGGTTTTGACAGTGGCGGTCATCTCGCCGCGGCGCATCACTGAAACGGTATCGGTGATCTCCATGATTTCGCGCAGCTTGTGGGTGATCAGGATGATCGTCTTGCCCTCTTCGCGCAGCCGTCCGAGAATGCGGAAAAGCTGATCGGCCTCCGCGGGTGTCAGAACGCCTGTCGGCTCGTCGAGGATCAGAATATCCGCCTGCCGGTAGAGCGCCTTCAGGATTTCGACACGCTGCTGCATCCCGACGCCGATATCCTGAACCAGCGCATCGGGTTCGACGCTGAGCCCGTAGTCGTCGGCCAGCTCGATCAGGCTGCGGCGCGCCTTTGCGATCGAGGGTTTCAGCAGACGGCCGTCTTCGGCGCCGAGGATGATGTTTTCCAGTACGGTGAAGTTCTCGACAAGCTTGAAGTGCTGGAAAACCATGCCGATGCCCGCGGCAATGGCCGCCTGGCTGTCGGGGATCTGCGTCCGCTGTCCCTTGATGTAAATTTCGCCCCGGTCCGCCTTGTAGAAGCCGTAGAGAATGCTCATCAGCGTGGATTTGCCCGCGCCGTTCTCGCCGATGATGCCGTGGATCGTGCCGGGCATCACGCGGATCGAGATATCCTTGTTGGCCTGTACGGGGCCGAAAGCTTTCGAGATGCCTTTGAGTTCGATGGCGGGAGCGGTTGTCATCGCAGGTATCCTAACGCGGGAAAGGGGGACCGTGACGTAAAAAGGGGCCGCGCCTGCTGTGGCGCGGCCCCGATGTCTTCTCTTGAGCGATCAGAAGCTCAGGGCGGGGCAGCTGTCGTCGGACATGTAGTCATGCACCTCAAGCTCGCCCGAAGAGATCTTGGCGGCGGCTTCGTCAACCATCGCCTGCATCTCGTCGGTGACGAGATCCGCGTTGTTCTCGTCCATCGCGTAGCCTACGCCACCGTTCGCGACGCCCATGACCTGGAAACCTGTTTCCATGCCGGGACCGTCTGAGAAGGCGTCATAGACGGCGTTATCGACGCGCTTGAGCATGGATGTCAGGACTTCGCCGGGGTGCAGGTAGTTCTGGTTGCTGTCCACGCCGATCGACAGGATGTCTTCGTCGGCAGCGGTTTGCAGAACGCCCACGCCGGTCCCGCCAGCGGCAGCAAAGACCACGTCGGAGCCTTGCGAAATCTGCGCCTTGGTCAGTTCGGACCCCTTCACCGGATCGTTCCAGGCTGCCGGTGTCGTGCCGGTCATGTTCGCGATCACGTTGATGTCGGGATTGGCCGCTTTCGCGCCCTGGGCGTAGCCGCAGGCGAATTTGCGGATCAGCGGGATGTCCATTCCGCCGATGAAGCTGACTGTGCCGGTTTCGGAGGCCTGTGCAGCCATCATGCCGACAAGGTAGGAGCCTTCGTGCTCGTTGAAGACAACCGAGCGGACGTTCGGCTGGTCAACGACCATGTCGATGATGACAAAGCTGGTGTCGGGATAGTCCTGTGCGACCTGACCCAGTGAATCGCCAAAGGCGAAACCGGCCATGACGATCGGGTTTGCGCCCGCTTCGGCAAAGCGGCGCAGGGCCTGCTCGCGCTGAGCTTCGGACTGAAGCTCGATCTCGCGGAACGATTCGCCTGTTTCTTCGGCCCAGCGCTGGGCACCGTTGAAAGCGGCCTCGTTGAAGGATTTGTCGAATTTGCCGCCAAGATCGAAGATCAGGGCAGGTTCGGCCAGTGCGGCACCGGCGCTCAGCGCCGTCACGGCGGCCGCGCCGAGGAATTTGGTCATCAGGGTCATGTTGGTCTCCCAGGGTTTGATATTGGGGCGCTTCCCGTGCGTTGCACGGACGCCCGTCGCGCACGGGCTTCCGCGACGCTTGCCAAATTTTCGGGGCAGACGGTGGCGGGGTCAACCGGATTCTGGGGTAAACGGGGGCCTGAGGCACGTTTGACCAAGGGTCACCGCCCTCGACATCAGCAGCGCGTCGGCGTTCTGGCCATCCGGGCGGGTGTAGTAACGCCGTCTCAGACCGCTGCGGGAGAATCCCAGACTGGTGTAAAGGGCGATTGCCGCCGGATTGTCTTCGGCAACTTCGAGAAATGCCGTGTCGGCAGAGCCTTCCAGCGATGCCAGCCAGTCGCCGAGCAGACCGCGCGCGATCCCGCGCCGCCGACAGGCTGGCGCCGTTGCCAGCGTCAGCAGTTCGGATTCGCCCGCTACGGTGCGGGTCAGGGCAAAGCCGCCGCTGGTGGCGAAGGCCACGACATGCGGTTGGGCAAGTGTCTCTGCGATTGAGCTTTCCGACCACGCATCGGCCCCGTCGAATGCGGCGGCGTGGAGTGCCGCCATATCTGCGGGTGTCACGACACGATCACCGGCGGCGCGTCGCGCGCCGGTGCCGCGTCCGCCGCGCGCAGGTACAGGGGGCGCGGGGGGGCGCCGGTGTCGCCCGCGCGCCACCGCCCGAGGCCCACGCGTGCGGTTGCCTCTGCGACAGGCAGCGAGGGCGGGGTGCCGTGGGCGCCGATGATCGGCAGGCCGCTGGCCATGACTTCCGCGATCGGTGCCAGCGCGGGCTGTGCGAAGGTGTCGGTCCGGCTGCCCTGCACAAAGACCATGTCGCGCCGCGCGTCGACGCACAGCAGCGCGGGGCCGGAGGTGCCGTATTCCAGTGCCTCAAAGCGCGTCACGCCGATGGCGGGCACGCCCAGCCCGAGGGCAAGGCCCCGCGCGGCAGAGATGGATATGCGGATGCCCGTGAAATTCCCCGGCCCGGTTCCCACGGCAACCGCGTCGAGCGATTGCAGTGGCGTGTCCGCCTGCGCGAGAACCTCTTCGACCAGCCCCATCAGGCGCTCTGCCTGACCTTTCGCCATCGGCTCCTGCGCAGAAGCAAGAAGGCCGTCGCCCCGGATCAGGGCAACGGCACAATGGGCATCCGAAGTATCGAACGCAAGGATCAGCGGATCTGTCAAAACGTCAGGCCGGATTGCACGATCAGGCGACGGGGCGCACTTCCGTGACCTCGGGGATGTAGTGGCGCAGCAGGTTCTCGATCCCCATTTTCAGGGTCAGTGTCGAGGACGGGCAGCCGGCGCAAGCACCCTGCATGTGCAGGTAGACAACGCCGCGGTCAAAGCCGTGGAACGTGATGTCGCCGCCGTCCTGTGCCACCGCAGGGCGCACCCGGCTATCGAGCAGCTCCTTGATCTGGCCGACCACCACTTCGTCCTCGCCGGAATGCTCGGCGTGGCCGGATGCGGCCTGATGGCCCTCGTCCATGACCGGCTTGCCGGACTGAAAGTGTTCCATGATGGCACCCAGAAGGCTGGGTTTCAGATGGTCCCATTCGACGGCGTCCTCTTTGGTCACGGTGACGAAATCGGTGCCGAAAAATACGCCTGTCACACCTTCGACCGCGAAAATGCGCTGGGCCAGCGGGGATTTACCCGCGGCATCGGCGGATGGGAAATCCGCTGTGCCCATCTCCAGCACGGTCTGACCGGGCAGGAACTTGAGCGTTGCGGGATTTGGTGTCGATTCAGTCTGGATAAACATGCTTTAGCCTCCGAAAGGGTTACTCCAGATATGCGGATGCGGACCCTTGGTGTCAAGGTGGTTGGAACGATTCTAAACTAGGCGGGCGCTTCAAGTGATCGCCTCAAGCCTTTCCTTGCTCATGTCGCCGGGGACGATGGTGATCGGCACGGGCAGGCTGCCGGAACTGCGCGTCAGCTGCGTCACGAGGGGGCCGGGGCCCTTGCCGTCGGTGCCCGCACCCAGAACCAGAACGCCGATATCGCCGTCTTCCTTGATCTGGGCGATGATCTCGTCCACCGGCTGGCCTTCGCGGATCACCAGCTCGGGATCTACCCCCTGCCGGTCGCGCATCCACTTCGCGAAAACCTCGAAATGGACCTCGATCCGCTCGCGGGCCTCTTCACGCATGATATCGCTGACCCCGATCCAGTGATTGAACTCCTCGGGCGGAATGACCGACAGCACCTCGACCCCGCCGCCGGTTTTCGACGCACGCATGGCGGCAAAACGCATGGCGTTCAGGCATTCGCGGCTGTCATCGAGAACCACAAGAAACTTGCGCATGATCTTCATTCCTTCGGGCTGCGCAAATCATGACGTGGCGCGCGCCCCGTTGCAATTGCTTTCACGTCCGCTTTCAGCTGTGAGCCGGGCAAGCGGGCAGCTGCTGCCGCCAGCGCCGGTCAGGGCGCCGTGCCGGCGGCCCAGTCCCAGTACATCTCGCGCACCCTTTGGGTGACCGGATTGCCGTTTCCGCCGGTGCGGAACTCGGTCTCCTCGAAGGCCTTGACGGGGGTGACCTTCATCATGTTGCCGGACAGGAAAACCTCGTCCGCGGTGCGGAAGTCATCGAAGCTCAGCACCGCCTCATGAACCTTCATCCCGTCCGCACGCATGTTGGTCATGTGGCGCGCGCGGGTGATGCCCGCCAGAAACGTGCCGTTGGGAATCGGGGTAAAGACCTCTCCGTCCTTGACCATGAAGACATTCGCCGTCGCACTTTCCGCCACATTGCCCATCGCATCGGCAACCAGCGCATTGCCAAAGCCCTTGGCACGCGCTTCGGCCAGCATCCGCGCGTTGTTGGGATAAAGGCATCCCGCCTTCGCGTTCACAACGTTGTCTTCCAGCACTGGCCGGCGGAAGCGGGTGCGCGTCAGTGTCGTCGCGGCCTCGGGCGGTGCCATCGGGATCTGTTCCAGCGAAACGGCAAAGCCCGTGGCACCGGCGCGCGGCACGATGCCCAACTCGTCCCCCTCGAGCGCCCAGTACATGGGCCGGATATAGACGGCGGCGTCCTTCGGGTAGCTGGCCAGCCCCTCGCGCACGATCGCAACCATCGTGTCGGTATCGACCGTCGGCGTGATCATCAACGCACGGGCAGAGCGGTTGATCCGTGCGCAATGCGCTTCCAGATCCGGCGCCAGCCCGTCGAACAGGCGCGCGCCGTCGAAAACCGTCGTCCCGAGCCATGCGCCGTGATCGGCGGCTTTCATCACGCTCAGGTCGCCGTCGTGCCAGCGGCCTTCGAAATAGGTGCGGATATTTGTGCCGGTGGCCATGGAATCGTCCCTTGTGGCTGGTGTTGACGCGCCTCAGGGCGCGCTGTGGTAGATGCCTTCGGGCAAATTGAGCGCTGCTGCTAGATCACGCAGCTGCGTGGGCGACAGGGTGATGCGTGATACGCTGTCGGTCTTCGGGTCCCATTGCTCGACCGTGATCTGGCTTGCGAAAGCGTTCAGGGTGACATCCTCGCGCAGCGGGGTTCCGCCCTCGTCGACAAGGGTAATCACGGTCGCGTCGAATTCGTGTTCGATGGTAAACATGCGGTGACACTAACGCATCGATCCGGCGGCGCAAGACCGCCGCTGATGCATCTGACGGCGCAATGTCGCTGGCCCCGCGCCGGTGACGTGCTAAGATCAGCCGTGTAAAGCGAGTAAAGGAGTTTCAGCCGATGATGTTGCGTGCATTTGCCGCCCTGGGGTTCGTTGCGGCCCTCGCTGCCTGCGAAGTGGCACCGCCGTCGGCGCCAGCCCCGAACACCCCCACGGCCAGCCCCGCGAGTGCGCCGCAATCGTCGCGGTCTGCCGCGCGCAGCTTTGTCAGCGTTGTCCAGACGCTCGAGCCGGTGGCCGAGCGTGAATGCCGCGCCCGCACGCAGAACGTGAATTGCGATTTCAATATCGTGGTGGACGACCGTCCGGGCCAGCCCGCGAATGCGTATCAGACCGTCGACCGCCAGGGCCGCCCGATCATCGCGTTCACCCTGCCGCTGATCGCGGATGCGCGCAACGCGGACGAACTGGCGTTTGTCATGGGCCACGAGGCCGCGCACCACATTGCGGGCCACATCACTCGCCAGCAGCAGAACGCGGTGGCGGGTGCCGTTATCTTTGCCGGACTGGCCACGCTCAGCGGTGGCGATGCGTCTGCGGTGCGCACGGCGCAGCAGCTGGGGGCACAGGTGGGCGCGCGCAGCTACTCGAAAGAATTCGAGCTTGAGGCGGATGCCCTCGGCACGATCATCACGGCCCGCGCAGGTTACGATCCGCTGCGCGGCGCGGAATTCTTCACGCGCATTCCAGATCCCGGTGACAAGTTCCTTGGCACCCATCCGCCCAACGCCTCGCGGCTCGATACCGTGCGCCGGACCGCCGCCGGTCTCTGACAGGAGCGACGCCGGCACGCCGTGCTGACGGGGGCGGGCAGGTATTTGCGCGGCTCCGGTGCAGCCTGTATGCCATTGCGCAGGACTGACTGCGAAAGGACCGGCACATGCTGCGCAAACTCGGCCCGATCCTGACGGATCGCGGCAGCAAATATGCGGTTTCGGGCTTCGTGGCACAGGACCGCACCGCGATAGACGCAGGGCTGAAAGAGCTCAGGCGCGACAAACCCTACGCAAAAGCCACCCATAATACCTGGGGCGCGGTTCTGTCGAACGGTGGTGCGGTAAAATCCGACGACGGTGAAAGTGGCGCGGGCATGGTTATCCTGCGCATGCTCGAACGGGCGGAGGTGCAGGACCACGTGGTGATCGTCACACGCTGGTACGGGGGCAAGCATCTTGGCGGTGACAGGTTTCGCCATGTCCAGACCTGTGTGGACGCCTACCTCGAAGCCCTCACAGGCTGATCGAAATCGCCGCGAAAAAGCAGACCGACGCGGTAAGCACGAATCCGTGCCAGATGGCGTTCTGGTAGGCCAGCCGTTCCCGCGCGTAGACAATGGTACCCAGCGAATAGATCGCGCCACCGATGGCAACCAGCACCAGCGCCGGGCCGGGCAGCGTGGTCCACATCGGCCAGATCAGCAGCGTCGACAGCCACCCCATCCCCAGATAGAGCGCGAGCGAGCCGCGCGCGTCGGTGGCCCAGCCGCGCAGCTTGGCGATCGCGCCCAGAAACGCCAGCGCCCAGACAATGCCCAGAATACCGTAGGCAAACCCGGACCCGAGGACGACAACCAGCGGAGTATAGGTCCCCGCGATCTTGAAATAGATGGCGGCATGGTCGATCCGGTTCAGCAGCGGCCGCGTCCGGTCCAGAGGCGACATGTGATAGATGGCAGAGGCCGCGAAGGCGCCGACCATCGACAGACCATACAGCAAAACCGCGGTCAGCTTCGGCACATCGCCCCCGGCCTGCATCAGTAGAACGAGAGTAGCCGGCAGGGCAAAGGCCAGACCGGCGGTATGGACAACACCGTCCGCAATGGTTTCGGATTTCGAGAATGGATAGGGCATGGGCAGTATCCTAGCACGGCCCTGCGAAACGGAGCAGCCTGACTTCGCGTCAGGACCGGCGCCGCATCCGACGCAGATGCATCCGGTAGAGGACCGGTGCCAGAACATGGTCGTAGGTCATGCAGGCAAGCCTGTGGACCCCCGGTGTCTCCACGATGCGGGCCAGCCAGCGCATCTGCGGGATGTCGCGCCACAAGACAAGGAAGGCGGGCACGCCGGCGTAGGTCTGGCCGTCCTTGCGCACGTGCAGACGCTTCGCGGCTTCGTCGGGTGCTATCCCCCACGCCGCAAGCCGGTCGCTGTCGGCCAGATCGTCATAGCGTATCGCCAGCGCCTGCCGCTCGGTCAACCGCGCGTAGTGGACCACCTCGCGGCTGCAAATCGGGCAGCTGCCATTATACAGGACTTCCGTTTCTTGTTTCATGCCCCACAACTAGCGTGCGATCCGCCTGCGCACAGCCGTCAACGCGGTTTGTTGCTGTCGATCCAGCGCGACATGAGCGCGCGGTCGCGGAAACACTCCGGCGGCACGTCGGTGCGTTTCAGCGCGGCGATTCGCTCGGCAAAGCCGACCTGCTTGGAGGAAGGATAGGAATTGAACGCCGACGGGCGCGGCCGGTGGGCATCTATCCATTTCGACAGCTGCTCGCGGTCGCCCTCGATCCCCTTTGGCAGAACGTCACCGGTTTTCGCGGCCAGAACCCGCGCAAAGCCCAGCTGCTTTTCGGTCGCAGGCTGACGGGTCTGCAACGGCAGTTCGGGCTCAACCGGAACGACAGCGTCGAAAAGACCGGGAATACTTGGCTGAAAGGACATCGGAATGCTCCTTGTTCTGTCTCTGACCCAAAAGATAGAACATTAGGGGAACATTTCAAGTGCCATACCTGCAGGCAAGGCTGAAAACCGCGCATGCCTTGGCGGTTGCGCGGTCCCGTTTCTCCATTTTGCCTGTAAACTCAAATCCGGCCCGAACAGCCGGGCGCATGGGTTGCGGGGGTCAGGCCAGCCGCCCCCACAGATCGTATTCTCCGGCCTCGTCCACCTCGACTGTGACGATGTCGCCGACGGACAGCCCTTCGAAGCCTTCGTCGATAAAGAGGCTTCCGTCGATTTCGGGGGCATCCGCCTTGGTCCGGCAGGTTGCGGCATCGGCGTCGATCTCGTCGACGATCACCTCCATCCGCTTGCCGACCTTGGCGGCAAGCTTTGCTTCGGAAATCGCCTGTGCCTTTTCCATGAAGCGGTCCCAGCGGTCCTGCTTGATCTCTTCCGGCACATGGTCGGGCAGCGCGTTCGACCGCGCCCCCGCCACGTTCTCGTACTGGAAACACCCGACCCGGTCGAGCTGCGCCTCGTCGAGCCAGTCCAGCAGCGTCTGGAATTCGGCTTCGGTCTCTCCGGGATAGCCCACGATGAAAGTCGACCGCAGGGTGATGTCCGGACACACAGACCGCCAGGCGGCGATTTCGTCCAGCGTCTTGGACGCCGCGGCGGGGCGCGCCATGCGTTTGAGCGTATCGGGATGCGCGTGCTGGAACGGAATATCGAGGTAGGGCAATACCAGCCCCTCCGCCATCAGCGGGATCAACTGGCGCACGTGCGGGTACGGGTAGACATAGTGCAGCCGGACCCACGCCCCGAGGCTGCCCAGATCGCGCGCGAGGTCGGTGATATGCGCGCGGTGGCCGCGATCCTCGGCATGTTTGATGTCAACGCCGTAGGCGGAGGTATCTTGGCTGATCACCAGCAGTTCCTTCACGCCGCTTTCAACCAGCTTCTCCGCCTCGCGCAGCACGGCGTGGGCCGGACGGCTTTGCAGGCGCCCGCGCATATCCGGGATGATGCAGAATTTGCACTTGTGGTTGCAGCCCTCGGAGATCTTCAGATAGCTGAAATGCCGCGGCGTCAGCGACACGCCGGACGCGGGCAGAAGATCGATGAACGGATCGGGCGCCGGCGGCACGGCCTTGTGCACCGCGTCGAGCACCTGCTCGTACTGGTGCGGGCCGGTGACCGCCAGTACCTTGGGGTGCGCACCGGTGATGTAATCGGGCTCCGCCCCCAGACAGCCGGTCACGATCACGCGCCCGTTCTCTGTCAGGGCCTCTCCGATGGCATCGAGGCTTTCGGCCTTGGCCGAATCCAGAAACCCGCAGGTGTTCACGATGACCGCGTCCGCACCGGCATAATCGGGCGAGATCGCGTAGCCTTCGGCGCGCAGCCGGGTCAGGATCCGTTCACTGTCCACCAGCGCCTTGGGACAGCCGAGGCTGACCATGCCGACAGTCGGCTGGCCCGCGCGCGGCTGCGGGTCGATACGCGCCTTCGGCGCAAGGTCGGGGCGGAGGTTCGGTGGATTGGTGCTCATGGCCGAGCCTATAGGGCACGCACGGCGCTTCGGCAATCGTTTCAGGGCCGCGCCACCGGCAAACCGGCGCCGATCCAGCCCGGCCCAGCTCCCGAGCCCAGCATGCCTTCGGGCACGTCGTAGACGGTGTCGAAGCCCGCCGCGCGCAGCCGCTTGGTCAACCCCCGCGAGCGCACGCCGCGCGCACAGATCAGCGCGAGTGCCGCGCTGCGGTCCCCGTCCAGCTCGCGCAGGAGCGCATCGGTGAAATCCGCGCGCCGCATGTCGATGGGCACGGCGTGGCGCCCGATGCCGGTGCGTGCCCATTCATCGGGGCGGCGGATGTCGATCAGGGTGATCTCGCCGCGCCGGGCTGCGGCAGCGGCGTCGGTCACGCTCAGCGAAGCCGCATCGATCCGCGCGCCGGTGTTGAACCAACGCATCGCGCCAATGCCGCCGAGCGCCACCGCGCCGAACAAGAAACCCCGCCGCAGAACTCCGCGGCGGGGCGCCTTGATGTCCGGTGAGGGGGCGCCGGACATCCGTGGTCAGCCCTTTGGCGCCTGAGAGGACCACTTGGGAATGGATCTGTCCGAGGCAGGCTTGGGATCAAGGCTGGGCCAATTGCTTTCCGAACGATCGAGATTGCCGGAAATATCCCCTTCCCAGAAGCCCGCGACATTGCGCGAGACGTTGAGATAGAGCTTGTCATCGACGATGCGCCACAGGGTCGGATTGCCCGGTGATTTGCCGCCCTTGGCGACCCCGAAGGCACAGTGGCCGTCATACTGCGGCGCGTATTTCGCGGGATCGGCGAGAAACCTGTCGCGGTTTTCGACGCTGGAGAAGGCAAAGGTCGCGCCATTGTAATCGGCGGTAATGTCCCTGTTGCCCGGCACCGGGGCAGGCTGGCTCTGACCGACCGGGTTCTGGGGCAGGGCGAAATAGGCAACCACATCGTATCCCGACGCGGCAAAACCGGTATCGTCTACGTATTGTTCTCCGGCATGGAGATGACTGGCAAAGGCGATCGCCGTTGCGGCGGCGGCAATGGTGAGGGCAAAGCGGGTCATCAGTGTCTCCTGTGTTTCGGCACCCATGGTGCCTCGTGAAACCGAGATTAGACGCCGAATATCCCGCCAGCCTACAGAAACCGTGTGACCTCGCGGCGATGTGACAGCGCCGTGAGACCGCGCCTGATCGGCCCCTAGCGAAGCTTGGGCGGGCTGTCGGGGTCGCTTCCGGGCATACGCGGCGTTTTCTGGAGGGCTTCCATCTGTGGCAGATCAAAGCGCAAGCCGACCTTCATCAGTTTCTGTACCACCGGGTCGGTGTGGTTGAAGAACCCCACGTCCATCGCGCCCGCCTCGATCCCCGAGAATGTCAGCGCTTCGGACGCGGCGCGCACCAGCGCCTGTTGCGCGCGGGGGATGGCATCGACAAAGGCCAGAAGATGCCCGCGCCCGCCGCCCTCGTAGGTGACGCCGACCAGCCAGGCGTTCGCCGCCATGCCGGTGGCCGTAGCCAGCTTGGCGTCGATTGCCTCGATCAGGCTTTCTGGAAGGCCCTTGGGCGGCAACACGGTTTCGATCCGTGCCTCGACCTCGCCGGCCTCCTGGCTGAGGGTGTCGCGCAGCCACGCGACCGAGGTGTCAGGCAGCAGGATGGACGAAGGCGCGACACCGAGGTTCAGCGCGATGCCAAAGGGCTGGCCCTCAAGCATCGCTGCCACATTGCGCCCCGAAAGCGCGACGTAGGAGGCCGATGCACCCGCATATTCCGCCAGCCGCTCGGCACGGTCGAAGGCCAGCAGATACGCTGCCCCTTCGTGGTCCAGCACCTGTGGCTCGATCTGGTCGCCATCGGGCTCGCGCTCCAGCAGCAGATAGACCTCGATATCTGCCATGCGTTCGTAGAACCGCAAACGCGCGGTATCGTCGGATTCATCCGCCATCATGGCGGCATGGGCACGGTCGAGCGGTGTCTCGGTCATTGCATCACCTCGGCAACGGCGGTTTGCAGGCGGGGGATGACCTCGGCCTCGAACCACGGGTTTTTCTTCAGCCACCCTGTATTGCGCCATGACGGGTGCGGCAAGGCGAAGACGCCAGGCGGATGGTCGCGCCAGCCGCGCACCGCATCGGTCACCTTGGTGAAACCGGGCAGGTGATAGCGCATCGCGTGACCTCCGATCAGCACGGTCAGGCGAATGTCGGGCAGCATCGCCAGCGCGTCGGCGCGCCATGTCTTCCAGCAGACGGGCGGCGGCGGCAGGTCCGACCCCTTTGCGTCATAGCCCGGAAAACAGAACGCCATCGGCACGATCGCCACCCGGCTGCGATCATAGAAGGCGTCCTCGTCAAGACCCAACCACGACCGCAGGCGTACCCCTGAGGCATCCCAGAAGGGGGTATTGGCGCGATGCACCTTCATCCCCGGGGCCTGACTGGCGATCAGCAGCCGCGCACCGGGTTCGAACCAGACCACCGGATTGGGCCGATGGCCAGTGGCGGTCTTGGCAAAACGCTCTGAACACAGGGTGCAAGCGCTCAGGGGCGCGCGGATATCCTTCATCCTGCCCGAGGTAGGTGGCGCAGCGGCCTTTCCAAGGGCCACGGGGAAGGCGGGCACCGGCTGCTCGCCTTTCCCCTGCACCATCAGGGGCGCCGCTTGCGTAGGGATTTGGCGCGCTGGGCGACGGGCCGGCTCGCTTCCGGCGAAGCCGCGCGAAAGGCCGGGGCAGGCACGCCGCGTCCTGCCGCCGCCGACCCGCATCCAACCGGCGCGAAGGGCCAGTTCGGATGCCCCCGCAAAGCCGCGCGTTTCGCGCTTCTGCGTGTTGTACATTTGTTTCCGATTGAGACATAATATGGTCAAGATCGGCTGATAGTAGGGTGGTTCAATCCCCCGAAGAGGGGCATTTTCTTACCCGCAAGCCGAACCGGAGCAGGCGCGCAATGCTGGAATTTCGCAACGTTTCCAAGTCCTTCTGGACTGGCACGCAACACAAGGTCATTCTTGACCAGGTGTCTTTCCGCGTGGAGTTGGGCAATTCCCTGGGCATCCTAGCCCCGAACGGCACGGGCAAGACGACCCTGATCAACATGATGGCCGGCCTTGAGAAGCCCGACGACGGAGAGATCGTGCGCGATTGCAAGATCTCCTTCCCGCTGGGGTTCATGGGCGGGGTGGTGTCGAAGGTCTCCGCGATGGAGAACGCGCGCTACATCGCGCGCCTCTACGGTCTGGACCCCGACTATGTCGAAAGCTTCTGCCGCTGGCTGTGTGGGCTCGGCGAATATTTCGACCAGCCCGTCGGCACCTATTCTTCCGGGATGCGGTCGCGGTTTTCTTTCGCGCTGTTGCTCGCCCTCGATTTCGATATGTATCTGATCGACGAGGGGATGCCGGCGACCACGGATGTGGAATTCAATAGAAAGGCAGGCGAAATCCTGCAGGAACGGCTGCGTACGACGACGATCATCATCGTCTCGCACCAGCCCGAAACGCTAGAGAAATTTGCGCGCTCGGCGGCGGTTCTGATGAACGGCCAGCTGAACGTCTTCGATAGCTTGGAAGAAGCGAAACGGCTCTATGACTACCAAACCCAAAGCTAGAAAGTTCCGCATCAAGCGCAGCCCGTCAGCAACGACGGAAGCCCCGACGCCCGCCGCCGAAGCGCCGGCCAAGCCCTCTGTCGCAGAAAGGCCGGCCAAGCCGCTGGTCACGCCCTCGCCGGCGGCGGATGCGAAAGCGCCCGAAGCCACCGAGAAGCCCGCCGCGCCGCAGCCCGAAAGCGCGGCCGCGAAGTCCGGCGATGTCGCTTCCGCGTCCGAAGTCAGCGGCGAGCTTGATATCGACGCGATCCGCCGCGAGGGGCTGACGGGGCGCCAGTTGCGCATGGCGCGCCGGGTGGCGCAAAAGCACGGGTTGCCCGCGACGTCGGATTTCGATGCGGTGCGCCTGTTGCGCGAACGCGGGATTGATCCGTTCCAGCGCTCCAACATGCTCGAACTCGTGGTGCCGCAGCAGGGCGAGGGCGAAACCCCCGGCCTGCCCGCGCGAAGCGGGGCGGACGGCAAGGGCAACGTTCAGCTGCCGCAGACCGTACCGATGGGCCGCGGCAACCTGCCATCCACGGAAACCGCCAGTCCGATGGAACGCCGGATGCGCGAGATTTCGGAAATTCAGCGCGACATCACGCAGCGCCGCCGCCGCAAGATGGGCCTGCTGATGGTGCGTCTGGCGTTCTTTGTGCTGATCCCGACCTTCATCGCGGGGTACTACTTCTACAAGATCGCGACACCCATGTACGCGACCGACAGCCAGTTCCTGATCATCCAGAACGAAGGCGGCGGTGGCCAGAGCCCGCTGGGCGGCCTTCTTCCCACACAGTTCGCTAACAGCGCCGACAGCATCGCCACACAGGCCTACCTGCAATCGAAGGACGCGATGCTGCGCCTCGACGAGGATGCCGGATTCAAAGCGCATTTCACCGATGAAAGCATCGACCCGATCCAGCGCCTGAACGCCAATCCGACCAATGAAGAGGCCTACAAGCTCTACAAGAAGAACATCAAGATCGGATATGATCCGACCGAGGGCGTGATCCGCATGGAAGTCATCGCCACTGATCCCGAGGTTGCCACTCAATTCTCCGAAAGACTGCTGAAATACGCCGAGGAGCGGGTCAACAACCTCAGCCAGCAGAAACGCGAGGACGGGATGCGCGACGCGCAGGCCGCCTACGAGACCGCGATGCGGAACAGGCGTGACGCGCAGCAGCGGCTGATCGAGCTTCAGGTGGCGAACGGGGTGGATCCCGAAGCGGTCATCGGTGCGATCCGGTCCCAGATCACCCAGTACGAGACGCTGTTGATCGAAAAGCAGCTCGAACTCGCCGCGCTGATGGACAACCCGCGCCCGAACCGCGCGAAGGTGGACGGTGTGCAGGGGGATGTGCGCCGGCTGGAGGCGCAGCTGGACCAGCTGAACGACAAGCTCAACAATGCAACCGCCGGGGAAAACTCGCTGGCGCGGCAGGCGGTGACGCTGCAACTGGCGCAGGCCGATCTGGTGAATGCGGATGCGAACATGCAGCTTGCCCAGACGGGGCTTGAGGCGGCGCGCACCGAAGCGGTGCGGCAGGTGCGCTATCTGACGGTCGCCGTGCGTCCCGTCCCCAGTGACGAGCCGAGCTATCCGCGCAAGTTCGAGAACACGATCCTCGCCTTCCTGATCTTCGGAGGGATTTATCTCATGCTGTCGCTGACGGCGTCGATCCTGCGCGAACAGGTCACGTCCTGATCCCTGCGGCTCTCGCGCTTCGCCTGTGAAAAACACCCGCCGGTCCTCCGGCGGGTGTTTCCATGTTTGCCGTGGGCATATGCGCGGCCCCTGCGAGGACACCCCGATAAGGGGTGGAGGAGCCCCCGCCTACTCTGCGGGCACGGGCTGCGAATGGGCCAGCGCCAGTGCCATGTGGTGCCGCTGCGCCATTGCGCGGCGCAGGATCGGCGGCTCGCGCAGCGTGTAGGGACTGTCGAGGCGCAGCATGGCGGGCAGGTGACGGGCGATATCGCGTCCCGACAGCGCCGAAAGCGGCACCGCCAGAACGAGACTGGCAACGATCGGCACCAGCCACAGTGAAATCAGCCCGGCAAAAAGCCCCGCCAGAAGCACCAGGCCCAGTGCGGTTTCGACCCAGTGAAAGCCCAAGAGCGTGCGCAGGCTGTGCTGGCGGGCGTCCCGCGCCTGCGGTGCCCATGCCTCGGGCGCGCGGGTCATCGTGCGCAGCACCGCCTTGGTCTGCTGGATCATCATGATCGGGGCATAGGCGATGGACAGCGCCACCTCGACAAGAACCCCGCCCAGAAACGCCCGGCTGCCCCCGAAAACCCGTGCCGCGCGCGGCGTCGCGGCAATAATCGCAGCCCCCGCGATCTTTGGCGTCAGCAGCAGCGCGTACATGATGACCAGAAACACCGCGCTGTCGATGTGGCTCATCGCGGGGGGCCAGTCGGGAAACAGCGGATTGGTCTCGTTGAAATAGCGGATGACGTTGGTTTCGTGATCCTTGCCCAGCAGCGCCCAGACGATCAGCAGAAAGAACCACGCCGGGCTCAGAAGATAGCTGACCGCGCCGTGGAACAGGTGGAACCGCGACACCGGATGCAGGCCCGCTGTGCCCAGCAGACGCAGGTGTTGCAGGTTGCCGCGGCACCAGCGGCGGTCGCGGATCACATAGTCGATGAGCGTTGCCGGGGTCTCTTCGAAGCTGCCGGTGACGCGCGGCAGGAACCGCACACCCCATCCGGCGCGCCGCAGCAGGCCCGCCTCGACGAAATCGTGGCTCAGGATCAGATCCTCGCGCCCGTCACGACCGTGCAGATGCGGCAGCATCGCCGATTCCGCGAAGGCGCGTGTGCGGATGATCGCGTTGTGACCCCAGTAGTTGCCTTCGGTCCGGGCCCAGGTGGCCAGACCTTCCGCCAGAAGCCACCCGTAGGCGATGTTCGAAAACTGCTGCAGGCGCGCGAAAACCGTCCGCGCGCCGATCAGCATCGGGAAGGTCTGAATGAGGCCTGCATCCGGGTCCGTCGAGAGTTCGGATGCCAGACGCTCGATGGCGCGCCCGGTCATCAGGCTGTCGGCATCCAGCACGACCATCCCTTCGAAGGCCCCGCCCCAGCGGCGGGTCCAGTCGGCGATATTGCCGACCTTCTTGTCCGTGTTCTCGGCCCTGCGCCGGTAATATACCGCGATCCCGGCAGGGGCCTCGCGCTTGAGGGTGGTGAAGGCCTGCCATTCCTGAGCGGCGATCTCCTCGTCGCGGGTGTCTGACAGGATGAACAAGGCGTAGCGGTGCGGCGCGGGACGGGTCACCAGATCGGCCAGCATCGCGGCGGCGTTCCCGAAAACGTCGCGTGGCACCTCGTTGTAGATCGGGACCAGCAGCGCCGTGTCTATGCCTGCCACCTGCGCGGGCGGGCGGTCATCGGCCCCCGCACGGGCCAGCAGACCGGCAATGGCGACCGCAACGGTACTGACCGACAGGGCAACCCAGACGAAGGTCGCGCCGATCATCGTCAGCAACATCCATTCCAGCCCCGTCATCCCGTCCCGTGCAAGCCAGCTGAACAGGCCGAACATCAACAGTCCGGTCCCGATCATCGCGGGCAGAAATGTCGCCAGCCGCCAGAAAAAGCCGCTGCGCGCGGGGGCCGCGTGGGGCGAGCTGCGCCGCTCGGGCGCACGCGCCAGCACCTGTGGTTCCGCAGCCAGCGGGGAGAGGGGCGGCATATCTTCGCGCAGGGGAGGGGTGCTATCGCTCACGCAGGGGTCCATCGGTACAGCCAGATTTCGCTTAAAGGGGCATCGCCGACGCGCAGCTGGGCACGGAATTCCGCAAACGCCGCGTCGTCAGGATGGAAGGTAAACGCAAGACGCGGGCCGTTGGTTTCAGGGTTGCGCTGCAAAATCGGCGCAGCGATCCGCCCGTGGCTGTTGCGCAGGGTGACCTCGATGGCATCCATATCCTCGGGCATCGCATCACCGTTCTCGAAATCGATCACGATCACCAGCCCGCCCTCCATCCGGCCCCCCATCGCGCTGCGCAACACCGGCAAGAGCGGTGTGGCGGGCGCGGGATCGGCCGCCCAGTCCAGCGCGTAGCGCAGGCGTTGCTCGCCGCCTGCCGGGATCGGCGTGGCGGGCTGCCAGAAGGCGACGATATTGTCGTAGATCTCCAGATCGGCGGGGATCTCGACAAGGGTCACCGCACCGGCACCCCAGTCGCCGCGCGGGGTGATCCACGCAGAGGGACGGTTGTGGTAAAGGGCTTCGAGATCGTTGAACGCACCGAAGTCGCGCTTGCGCTGCATCAGGCCGAAGCCCTTCGGCGAGGTATCGGCAAAGGCGCTGATTTGCAGGGTTCTGGGATTGGCGAGCGGTCGCCAAAGCACTTCGCCCGCGCCGTTGTGGATCAGCAGCCCGTCGCTGTCGTGCACATTGGGCCGGAAGTCCGAGAACCGGTCGCGCATCGTCGCATCGAACAGGAACATCGAGGTCAGCGGCGCGATCCCGATATTGTCCAATGCCTCGCGGGCAAAGATCGTGGCGTCGATTTCCATCCGCAGGCGTTCACCGGGTGTGATCTCGAAGCGGTAGGCCCCGGTGCAGCTGGGGCTGTCCATCAGCGCGTGGACCACCACGGCGGCATCCGTCCGACCGGGTTTCTCGATCCAGAATGCGGTAAAGTCGGGAAACTCCTCGCCCATGGGGTCGCCGGTCTTGATCGCAAGACCGCGCGCCGACAGCCCGTAGGTTTCACCGGTGCCGATACCGCGGAAATAGCTGGCTCCCTGAAACACGGCATATTCGGTATATTTGCCGTCCCGCAGCAGATCGCCGCGCAGGCGCAGGCCCGAATACCCCATGGCGTCGTTCAGGGGCAGGTCGGGAAACTGGTCCGTGTGGTCGAACGCCTCCATGTCGAACAGGACCGGTGCGGCCATGTTGTCGCTGACAGTGTGGATTTCGACAGCCCGCGGGAAATAGAGGCCGGGGGGAAAGACATCCACCTCGACCGGGCCGCCCGAACCGGCCCAGAGCGCATTGCGCGTGTCGAACCAGATCTGGCGATAGGTGTCGTATTCCATATCCTGCCACTCCGGCGGGATCGTCGGGCGGGGGGTATATTCAGACGCCGCCAGCGCACGGGCACGGCGCAGCACGGTCTGGTCGTTGAACGGCTCCGCAGCGCCGGTCCGGAGCGGCGCATCGCCTGCCATAGCGATCCGGGGGGCAAGCGTGAGGGCGGCGAGCGCCTTTAGAACATCGCGGCGCAGCATCAGGCGGGCTTTCTCTTCCAGGGGGCGGATTTGAACCAGCCCGCGCCATAGGCGGTCGCGACAAGGACAAGCGCGCCACCGAAGTTGACCAACCAGACGGTCGCTATCTCACGTCCGGCAAGGTCCATGACAAAGCCCATCACCCGCGCCGTGAACATCGAGACCACGAACACCGCCAGCGACTGCTGCCCGACCTTGAGGACCACGCGCAGGACCACCTCCCACGCCCGCGCGAATGCGCCATCCCCGCGCGGCAGCAGATTGTCGCCGCGGTCACCGGCGATCACCCACGCCAGATAGGCCAGCGACAGGAAATGCAGATAACGGAACACCCCGAAATCGGTCTTGTCGATCAGGGGCAGCATGGCAAGCCGCGCCTGAATGACCGGGTTCTCGCCATCGGTGGCGAAGAACCAGTCACGCTCGACCGCGCGCACACCGATATTGCTGAGCGGGATGTTCGCGATCACGACCGCCGCCGCGAGACAGACCAGAAGCATCGAGACAGGCGGTTTCGGCAGCCAGCCGCGCATGAACGCAAAGCCGGTGAAGAAGATCAGCTGCCACGCGAACGGATTGAAGAACCATTTGCGGTCCGACCACGGTTCGGCCGGGAAAGAAAGATGCGCCGGACCCAGTAGCCAGTCCTGCGCCCCGAGCCAGACAAGACCCATGAAGACGAAAACCAGTCCCACGTTTACACGGGCCAGCGCCATGACGATCGGCATCATCGCAAGCACAACCATATACATCGGCAGGATATCGAAATAGTTCGGCACATAGCTTAGCGTGAACAGCCCGACGAGCGGCGCGGCGGGATCTTCGAAGAATTTCCACAGGTTCAGCGAGCCGATATAGGTCTTGTCATATCCGCCGTAGAGATCGATCGCCGCCAACAGCGCGGCCGTTGCGAAGAACAGCGCGATATGCGCCCAGTAGACCTGCCAGATCCGGAAGGCGACCCGTGCGGTTCCCATCACCCAACCGGCCTTCTGAAACGCGCCGCCAAAGGCGATGGCCGACGCCATGCCCGAGCAGAAGACGAAGATTTCGGTCGCGTCGGAAAAGCCCCAGCGGGCGGGAATCCATAGGGTCAGGAAGTTCCCCGGCGTGTGGGCGATGAGGATGATGAACATCGCGATGCCGCGGAAGAAATCGAGCCGCAGATCGCGGGCGCGGGTCGTGGCATTCGCAGCAGCCGCGACCGACGCCTTGGCGGGCAGGGGCATTGTATCAGGTGTAGCAAGCGTCATTTGGGAGACAGGGTCCGGTCTATTGCGCGGGAATGCGGCGCGCGCGGTTCAGCTGTTCGAACCGGGTGGTCGCGAATCGGTCGAAGCGACCGCCGCGCAGGTAAAGCCGGTCCTTCAGGATCGTCTCTGTGGCGTCATAGCGCCCGGCGCGCAAGCCCGCATCGATGGTCATACGTTCAAATACGTCGCGCTGGGCATGGCTGCCGCCGATGGTCTGCATGGCGGGCCGTGCGTGGGCAAGATTTCGGAATGCCTCGTCGTAGCGTCCTTCGGAAAATGCGTTCAGTCCGGCCAGTGCAGCCTGTCCCGGATGATCGACGCGCGAGGGCATCTCGCCCGGTTTCGCGGCGTCGCGGGCAAAGCGCGCGGTCATCGCCTCGCGGGCCGGTCCGCGCGCGGCACCGACGAGGGCCAGCATGTAATGCAGGTCCGCGAAGACAAGGCAGCCATCCTCGACCCGCGCCTCGGAAAGATCGGCCAGTTCCTCCCAGCGCCTGCCCACGTCGACCCCTTCGAGCTCCAGCCGCATCAGCAGCGATGTCGCGTTCGAGATGTCGCGGTAGTCATCGGTCTTGTCCGCGCGGATCTGCGCGTCGTAAAGACCGAGGACAACGTCCGTCTGGCCCAGATCCATGTGCAACAGCGCCTTGTGCCACCAGACGTGATAGCGAAAGTTGTTCGCGCCAAACCATGCGGAAAAATGATCTTCGATCAGCGCGATGCCGTCCTGCGACCGGGCGGTCATGTCGTGGACGTGCGCCACGGCATGCAGCCCCCAGGCATCGTCCTGCGCATAGGTCAAACCCTCCAGACCGGTCCGTTCGGCCTGGCTGTAGTCGCCGGTCTCTTCGAGGCTGAAGGCGTGACACCCCAGAAGATAGCCCCGGCAGGCATGGTCCGGGCCATGCGCCAGAAGGACCCGTTCGACCGAGCGCCGCATCCCGTGGCTGTCACCGATCATGAAGCGGATCCCGTGGCTGAGCTTGGCCGACAAGGTATCCTCTGGCCAGCGGCTCAGGATCTTTTCGATCTCGCCGATGGCCGCGCTGGGGCGCCCGTGCAGCCAATGCTCGAGCGCCTTGATCCAGCCAGTCTCGCGGGGCGTGAGCGATTGCAGTTGCGCCAGCGATTGCGCCTTGGCCAATGCGCCCCTTGCCGGTGCGATCACCTCTGCGCGGCCTGTCATCAGGCAGAACAATCCGCGCGCCGCGTGGCCCATGGCAAACTCAGGCTCCGCGTCCATCACTCGCCCGAGGTATTCGGGTGTGCGGGTGCCGTGGCTCAGAAGGGCGTGAATCACGCCGTTCCAGTCGCGCAGCGCGGCGTCTGTCGTCAGGGTGACGGGGCAAAAGCAGATGTCGGTCTTGGTCACGGCTGACCCCTTCAAAAGGACTGTCGGAAGGGCATCGCCTGTGCCCGTCTTACCCGAAAGCTACCGCATGCCAGGGGCCCGACAAACGCTGCCGGGCCTGCTCACACGCCAATGTGAAAGGAATAAGCCGTTTCGTGAGGGCATGTACCGGCGCACGTCACGGCAACGTGAAAATAAGCGCCAATCTGCCATAATTCGCCGATAGGTTGAGCAGATTATTGCTCTTCTGAATGTTTGTTGTGCACCCATGTTTCAAGAACCTCGTCGGTATCCTGTCCGAACCTCGGGGGTGGGCGGCGGAATGTGACGGGTGTGGCCGAGAATTTTAGCGGATTGCCGAGAAGGCTCAGCTCGGCGGTATCGAAGCCTGTGGCCGCGACCTGCCTGACCGCGCCCCGTGCGCTGGCCTGTTCACTGGTCAGCGACTCCGCGATTGTATTGATCGGACCGGCGGGGATCTTGGCCGCGGACAGGGCATTGATGATATCGGCCTTGGTCCAGCGGCGCAGGGGCGGGCGGATCAGCTCCATCAGCGCGTCGCGGTTTTCAATTCGCGAAAGATTGGTCGTGAAACGCGGGTCCGACGCGCAGTCCGGCAAGCCGATGACATCACAGAACCGCGCGAATTGCGCGTCATTGCCGACCGCAAGCAGGAAGTGGCCGTCTGCGGTCTCGAACGTGTCGTAGGGCACGATGTTGGGATGCGCATTGCCGCGCCGTTCCGGCGCGTCGCCGGAGGTCAGGAAATTCAGGCCCTCGTTGATCAGCCACGCCATCGAGGCATCGACCAGTGCCAGATCGATATGCTGCCCTTCGCCGGTGCGGTCGCGGTGGCGCAGCGCGGCAAGGATGCCGATGGTCGCGTACATGCCGCACATGACATCCGCGATTCCGACGCCCACCTTCATCGGCGCACCTTTGGGATCGCCGGTGATCGACATGATGCCCCCGAAACCCTGCGCCATCAGATCATAGCCCGGCTTATCGCGGTTGGGGCCGGTTTGCCCGTAGCCGGAAATCGAACAATAGACGAGATCGGGGTGGATCGCGCGCAGGCTTGCGTGGTCCAGCCCGTATTTCTTCAGCCCGTCGGGCTTGTAGTTCTCAATCACCACATCGGCGCGTGCGGCAAGCGCGCGGATCGTCGCCTGTCCTTCCTCGGTCGAGATGTCGACCGCGATAGAGCGCTTGTTGCGGTTCGAGGACATGAAATAGGCAGAGAGGTCAGACCGCGTGCCATCGGCGTTGCGCGCATAGTTCGGACCCCAGCCGCGCGTGTCGTCGCCGCCTGTCTTGGGGTTTTCCACCTTGATCACCGTGGCCCCCAGATCGCCCAGCATCTGCGTGGCCGTAGGCCCGGCCAGAATGCGGCTGAGGTCGAGAACGAAAAGCCCGTCGAGCGCTCCGGGGGTGTCAGATGCGTCCATCGTAGCTTCCTTTCTCTATTTCACAGGCGATCACGGTGAACGTGTCGCTTTGGAGGGCGTCTTCAAGCGCGGTTTCCAGTTCTGCACGGCTGCGCACGCGGTGTCCGCCGCCGCCGAAAGCCCGCCCGATGGCCGCGAATTCATGCTGGCCAAAGTCGACCGCGGCATTGCGCAGCTGTCGCTGGCGTTGTTTCAGCTCGATCAGCGCCAGCGAGGCATCGACGAACACCACGAAAATCGGTGCGAGGCCCAGCTCCCGCGCGGTCGAAAGCTCTCCGGCGATCATCAGGAACCCGGCATCGCCGGAAAAGGAAACGACCGTCCGGTCGGGCGCGCAAAGCGCGCTGCCGATGGCGAGCGGTACGGCGCAGCCCATCGTGCACAGCGCCGAAGACTGCAACAGCCCGCGCGGCTGTGTGCAGGTCCACATCTGGCTGAGCAATATCCGGTGCGCGCCGCTGTCGGCGGTGGCGATGGTGTCACGCGGCAGGAGGCGTCGGCAGGTGTCGATCACTGCCGCAGGCCCCCACGCGTCATCGGTCGGAAAGGCCGCGGCAAGCGCCGCCCTAAGCGCTGCCACCTCGCCTCCGGGCCAGGTCGCGCGGGCAGTGACCCCGTCACCGATGGCCGCAAGGCTTGCCGCGCAATCTGCCGTGACCGGCAATGTTGCCTGATGCATGTAGTGGTGGTTCGGCGCGGCGGTGATGTCGATCACGCGGGTCTCGCGCGGATCCCAGACATCGCGCCAGCCCGGTCGCATCTCGATCGGGTCATAGCCCACGCAAAGGACCAGATCGGCGGACCGCACGAAGGGCAGCAGCACCTCGTCCGCGCGCGGCGACAACCCCGCCGCCCCGAGCGCAAGCGGGTGCGTCTCGTCCAGAAGGCCCTTGGCCTTGTAGCTGGTGATCACCGGGATACCGAAGCGTTCGGCAAATTCCGTGATGGCCGTGCCCGCGTTTTCGTTCATCGCATCGACGCCGGCGATGATCACGGGGCGGCGTGCGTCGCCCAGCCAGTCGCGCGCGGACCGAAGCGCGTCGCCGGCGGGGGCGGTCGGCCCGCTGTCGGCCCGTCGCGCGGGCTGGATCGCGCGCACGGCAGTATCCGCGACCGTGATCGGTACATCGATATGGACGGGGCCGGGGCGGCCCTCCCGCGCGATGGCCACGGCCTTGTCGGCGATCACATGGGCCGCGCCCGCTGTGAAGCGAAAGCTGGCCTTGGTGATCGGGCGCAGCACCGCCTGCTGGTCGAGTACTTGGTGGGTATATGTTTGCGCCTCGTGGTCATCGACACAGCCCGACAGCACGATCAGCGGCACGCGGTCCTGTTCGGCGTTGGCGATGGCGTTCACCCCGTTGAGGATCCCCGGACCCAGCGTCGCCACAAGGATGCCGGGCGCACCGGTCTGGTGCCAGGCCGCTTCGGCCATGAAACCCGCCGCATTTTCGTGTTTGCACAGGATGAACCGGATGCCCGCCGCCTCCAGCGCGTCAACCAGCGTCAGGACTTCTCCGCCGGGCATGCCGAAGGCGTATCTGCATCCCGCATCGTAAAGACGAATGGCAAGGGCATCGGACGCGCGGATCGTGGATGGGGACATCGGACACTCCCAATGGAAAAGCGATTGCCTTTCCAAAGACCACAGGCGCCCGGCCTGCGCAATTCACCAATCCGTTGGTCGCTCCGCGACGGCGCGGGCGGGCGCAATCAGCGGCGGCGGTCGCGCCGTGCGCTCATGGGTTGGAAGGCCACGCCGACGTGGGCCTCGCAATAGGGCTTGCCCGCCTTGACCGGCAGGCCGCAGAACCAGAAGTCCTCTGTCGCCGGATCGCCGACAGGCCATTTGCAGGTCCGCTCGGTCAGTTCCATCAGCGACAGCTTCTTGGCCTTCTTCTCGATCTCGTTGACCTTGGCCAGCGCTTCGGGGCTGATTTCATTCGCCGACGGCTGCGGGGGCAGGGGCTGTCCTGCGGGAATGATCTGCTTGCGTGCGGGCAGGCCGGTCTGCACAGGGATCGCGGGCTCTGTCTTGAGCTCGGGCTTCTCCGGTGCGGCCTCGGCTTCGACCTCCTCCTTGGCCTCGGCGGCGGGTGCCGCCTTTGCCGTCGGTTCGGCCTTGGGTGGCTTGGCCTTGGTTTCGGGTTTCGCGGCGGTGGCCGATGTCGCGCGGTTGGACAGGCCCAGCCGGTGCACCTTGCCGATCACCGCATTGCGGGTGACCCCACCCAGTTCTTTGGCGATCTGGCTGGCGGACTGACCTTCGCCCCACATTTTCTTGAGTATCTCGACGCGCTCATCGGTCCAGGACATGAATGCTTCCCTAGTGTAAAAAGCGGCCCGTACCGGACCGCTTTGTCAACAACAAGCCCTTATACTAATCACTCGGCGGGCAGGTGCAAGGCGTCAGACAGCCGTCGGCGGGCGCGGTAGCTGCTTTTTGACCCGCGCTTCTCGCAGCGCCAGCCATATTGCGCCGCACAGGATGATGCCCGCACCGAGCACCGAAACACCGTCCGGACGCACGGAAAATATCGCCGCATCGTAGAGCGCGGCAAAGACCAGCGTGCTGTAGGAAAAGGGCGCGACGAAACTTGCATCCGCCCGCGCCATGGCGTTGACGAAACAGGTCTGCGCCATCGCCATGCACGCCCCGAGCGCCGCCAGCGTTGCCCATTGCGCAGGGGTGGGCGCCTGCCAGAAGGGCAAAACGGCGGTTGTCGCGATGGCGAGCCCGATCAGGTTGTTGACCAGAAGGATCTGGAACGGCTTTTCCCGCCCCGCAAGCTTTTTGATGAAGATTAGCTCAAGCCCCATCACCACGGCGGCCCCGAGCGCCAGCAAGGCCGCAGGCTCGAAGCTTTGCGATGTGGGGCGCAAGAGCACTGCCGCGCCGACCAGCGCGCAGGCGGCGGCCGACCAGCGCACCGGGCCCACCCGCTCGCCCAGAAGCGGGATTGCCAGCATCATCGAAAAGACCGGGTTGAGAAACGAGATCGCCGTCGCGTCGGCAAGCGGGATGAAGGCGACAGAGGCGAACATCAGCGTGACGCCGGCCCACCCGAAGGAGGTGCGGGCGATATGCAGCCGCCAGTGCGGTCGCTCCAGCACCGGCCGCACGATCGCGGCCACCGTGCCCAGGGCGATGAAAGCGAACAGAAACCGGCCGTGGCTGATCTGCACGGCTGGCAGCGGCGGGCCCAGCGCGTCGGTGCCAAGCGCCTTGGCCATCAGTGTGGTGGCGGCGATGAAAGCGGTCGCGATCACGATCAGCAGTGCGGCCAGCGCATTGTTCTTGGGGACAGGGACAAACATGGGCGCAGCCTATTGCCGGATTGCATCACCGGGGCAAGTGCAGATGTTTTGGTCTTGCCTGCGACACGCGGCGCTGTCACAACGACATCCATGATCACGCTGACGCATATTCCCTCGCGACGACGCCGTCGCTGACCCGCCGTCCGGCCCGCGCCCGTCGCGGGTGTGATCCCATTGGTGCACCGCACCGCTCCCTAATCCAGCTTGACCCCGCAGCCTGCCCGTGGCTTCCTGCCATTTTTCGCCGCCTGCTTTCCCGCAAAGGACGATCCAGATGATCTCTTCTGTTCTGCCCACCTATTCCCGTGCCCCCCTGAGCTTTGTCAAAGGCGAAGGCAGCTGGCTGGTCGAGGCTGACGGACGACGTTTTCTCGACCTCGGGGCAGGCATCGCGGTGAACGCGCTGGGCCACGCACATCCGGCCCTGACCCGCGCGCTGACGGATCAGGCGAACACGCTGTGGCATACATCGAACCTCTACCAGATACCGCAACAGCAGGCGCTGGCGGACAAGCTGGTGGATGCGACCTTCGCGGATACGGTCTTCTTCACGAACTCCGGCACCGAAAGCTGCGAGCTGGCGGTCAAGATGGCGCGCAAGTATTTCTACGACAAGGGCCAGCCAGAGCGGGTCGAGATCATCACCTTCTCGGGGTCGTTCCACGGCCGCTCCAGCGCCGGGATCGCGGCCGCCGGGTCGGAGAAGATGACCAAGGGCTTCGGCCCGTTGCTCCCGGGCTTCGTCCACCTCGAATTCGGCGACCACGACGCGCTGACGGCGGCAATCACCGACAGGACCTGCGCGGTCCTTGTAGAGCCTGTGCAGGGAGAGGGCGGCATCCGCCCGCTGCCCGATGCCTGCCTGAAAGGGCTGCGCGATCTGTGCGACGAACATGGCATACTGATGATCCTCGACGAAGTGCAATGCGGCGTCGGACGCACCGGCAAGCTCTTCGCCCATGAATGGGCGGGCATCACGCCGGACATCATGATGGTGGCCAAGGGCATCGGCGGCGGGTTCCCCCTCGGCGCGGTGCTGGCCACCGAAAACGCGGCATCGGGCATGACCGCAGGCACCCACGGCTCCACCTATGGCGGCAATCCCCTCGGCTGTGCGGTGGGCTGCGCGGTCATGGACATCGTCAGTGATCCCGATTTCCTGGCCGAGGTGAACCGCAAGGCGGGCCTTTTGCGCCAGAAGCTCGAAGGGCTGATTGCGTCGCACCCCGACGTCTTCGAAGGGGTGCGCGGCGCGGGCCTCATGCTGGGCCTGAAATGCAAGCGCGCGCCCGCCGACGTGGTCACCGCAGGCTACGCTCACGAAGTGATCGTGGTGCCCGCAGCCGACAACGTCGTGCGTCTGCTGCCGCCCCTGACCATCACCGATGCGGAAATCGCCGAGGCCGTCAGCCGCCTCGACCGCGCCGCCGCTTCTCTGGGCGCTGCCTGAGCCTCCATTTTGCCAATAAACTCATCATGGGGCGCTTGCGCCCCATGTCCACCATTTGCCACGCAGGGCCGGACCATGAACCATTTTCTAGACATCCATAAAACCGATCGGCCCGACCTGCGGCGGATCATCGACGGGGCGCTGGCCGCCAAGAAATCCCGCGCCGGCCGCCCGAAGGGCGCCCCCGATGACGACCAGCCGCTCAAGGACCATATGGTCGCGCTGATCTTCGAGAAGCCCTCGACCCGGACACGGGTCTCCTTCGACGTCGGCGTGCGCCAGATGGGCGGGCAGACGATGGTGCTGTCGGGCGCGGATATGCAGCTCGGCCACGGTGAAACCATCGCCGACACCGCCCGCGTCCTCAGCCGCTACGTAGATCTGATCATGATCCGGACCTTTGAGGAACAGACGCTTCTCGACATGGCGGAATACGCCAGCGTGCCGGTGATTAACGGGCTGACCAACCGCAGCCATCCCTGCCAGATCATGGCGGACATCATGACGTTCGAGGAACACAGCGGCCCGATCAAGGGCAAGCGCGTGGTCTGGTCCGGTGACGGCAACAATGTCTTTGCCAGCTTCGCCCACGCGGCAAGGCAGTTCGATTTCGATCTGGTGTTCACCGGCCCCGAACCGCTGGATCCCGAACCTGCGCTGAACGGTCTTTATACCACCATCCGCAACCCGCATGAGGCCGTGGAAGGTGCCGATCTGGTGGTCACCGACACATGGGTATCGATGCACGATCCGCAATCGGCGCGCGAACGGCGGCACAACCAGCTGCGCGGCTATCAGGTGAACGAAGCGCTGATGGGCCGGGCCAAACCGGATGCCCTGTTCATGCACTGCCTGCCCGCGCACCGCGAGGATGAAGCGACCAGCGCCGTGATGGACGGCCCCAATTCCGTGATCTTCGACGAGGCGGAAAACCGTCTGCACGCACAGAAGGCGATCATGCGCTACTGCCTTGGGCGCTGAACGGAAGCGACCTGCCATTGCCATCGTCGGGGCAGGGGCCATCGGCGGCTTCGTGGGCGGAATGCTGGCCGAAGGCGGCAGGACCGTCCGGTTTCTGGCACGCTGCCCGACGCTCGACAGCCTGCGCGACAGGGGTTTGCACCTGACGGACTATGGCGGTCTCGACCTGCGGCTGACGCCCGACCGGTTGACGGCCTGCGCGACCCCGGCGGAGGCCTTTCGCGGGGCGGATGTGATCCTCGTGTGCGTGAAAACCGCGGCGACCGCAGCAGTGGCTGCCGAAATCGCCGCCCATGCACCGCCACAGGCCACGGTCGTCAGCCTGCAAAACGGTCTGGCGGGCCTGCGCCAGCTGCGCGACGGCCTGCCCGATCGCGAAGTGCTGGCGGGCATGGTGCCCTTCAACGTCGTCGGGGATGCCGCAGGCCACCGGCACCGTGCGACGAGCGGCACCATCCAGATCGGCCCGGACGGGCGCGAAATTGCCCGGCACCTGACCGTCGCGGGCATGCCGGTCGAATGCACTCCCGAAATCGAGGCGGTGCAATACGGCAAGCTGCTGATCAATCTCAACAATGCGCTGAACGCGCTTTCCGGCCTGACCCTGCACCGGCAATTGCTGGACCGGGAATGGCGCCGCCTGATGGCCGATCAGATGCGCGAGGCGCTGCGCGTGCTGCGCGCGCATGGCATCAGGGCCCGCGCGACAACGCCGCTGCCGCCGGGTGCCGTGCCTTTCGTGCTGCGGCTGCCCACGCCGCTGTTCCGCCTGATCGCGGCACAGATGCTGACAATCGATCCCAGCGCCCGCAGTTCCATGGCGCAGGACATTGCAGCGGGAAAGAAAACCGAAATCGACGCCCTACAGGGAGAGATCATCGCGCTTGGCGCGGAAAAGTCGGTGCCGACGCCGCTGGCCTGTGCCATCCGCGACGCGGTTCTGCGGGCCGAGCGCGAGGGATGCCCGCACAGCGCGCCGCAGGACCTGCGGCCCTAGAGATTGCGCAGGATGTCGCGGAGTTCGGGCTCATCGACCATGGTTGCGGCCTGCGCGGAGGCGACCCAGCGGCGGGTCCGTTCATCCACCTCCGGGTAGGTATCGCGCAGTTTCGTGACCCGCGCGAGGTAGACGGTGACCGTTACCGGCACGCTCTCGCCGTCCGAAACGCCCTTGTCGTAGTCGTAAAGACCCAGCGGTTTCGGCGAGATCTCGGCCTCGGCCACGCCGGCCTCTTCCCATGCTTCCTGCAAGGCGGCACCGGGACCGTCCAGGCCGTCGATTGGCCAGCCCTTCGGAACGATCCAGCGGCCCGTATCGCGGCTTGTGATCAGCAGCACGTCCTTGCCTTCCGGCGTCGCGCGATAGCACAGCGCAGCCACCTGAGGCTCGCGTCCGGGCCGTGTCACGGGGTGGCTTTCGCCGGTCTCGGGATCGAGAAAAGGATGCTTCATCAATACTGCTCACGACTGAAAATTTTGTTATGATTGCCAAGAGTATAATATTATTATTGACAAAGTACAAATGGGTCCGCGCCGTGGCTTGCGCATCCGCGCGGAAACCAGCACCTTTCGACTGATTTTCAATCATTCGGAGTGCGGCATGAGCATCTCAAAGGCGGATATCGGTGTCTACGGCCTCGGAACGATGGGCAGCGCACTTGCCCTCAATCTGGCCGAAAACGGGTTCAGAGTTGCCGTGTCAAACCGCGAGGAAGACTGGATCGCGCCGTTTGTCCAGGAGGCCGGGGATCTGTCGGCGCGGCTGGTCGCCTGCGGGTCGCTCGAAGAACTGGTCGCGGCAGTCACGCCGCCGCGCAATATCCTTTTCATGATCCCTTCGGGCGCACCGATGGACGCGATGCTCGATGCCGTCCTTCCGATGCTCGATCCCGGCGATACGGTCATCGACGGCGGCAACGCCGATTTCAACGACACCCGCCGCCGTAGCGACACGGTTGCAGCGGCGGGCATGCATTTCGTCGGCATGGGCGTTTCGGGCGGTGAAACCGGCGCGCGGCACGGCCCGTCGATGATGGTCGGCGGCTCTGAGGCAAGCTGGCACAGCCTGCGCCCGATCCTCGAAAGCATCGCCGCGCGTTTCGACGGCGACCCCTGCGTGGCCCATGTGGGGCCTGACGGCGCGGGGCATTTCGTCAAGACGGTTCACAACGGGATCGAATACGCGGACATGCAGATGATCGCCGAGATCTACGGCCTTTTGCGCGACGCGGCCGGTTGGGATGCCGGTCGTATCGGGGGCCTCTTTCAGGGCTGGAACGACACCGAACTCGGCTCGTTCCTGATCGAGGTTTCCGCAGCGGCGCTGCAAACCCGCGATCCGCAGACCGGCGGGCCGCTTGTCGATGCGATCGTGGACCGCGCGGGCCAGAAAGGAACCGGCCGCTGGACCGTGATTGAGGCACTGAAGATGGGCCAGTCGGCCAGCGCGATCGAAGCGGCGGTGGGCGCGCGCAGCTGGTCGTCGGACAGCGATCTGCGTGATACCGCCTCCGGCATCCTGTCCGATGGCGCACTGAACGGGGAGGTGCCGGACGAAGAGGCGCTGGCGGATGCGCTGCTGGCGGGGCGCATTCTGGCGCACGCGCAGGGCTTCGATATCCTGCGCGCGGGTTCCGCGACATTCGACTGGGGGCTCGATCCCGCCCGCATTGCCGAAATCTGGCGTGCGGGCTGTATCATCCGATCCGCGCTGCTGGAGCGTTTCGCCAGCGCCAGCCGCACCGACCCGCCGCACGGCGCGTTGATCCTTGCCCCTGATCTGGCCGACACGCTTGCGCGCTGCCTTCCTGGGTTGCGCCGCGTGGTCCGCTCCGGCGTTGCGCTGGGCATTCCGCTGCCTGCACTGTCCGCGGCGCTGGCGTGGTACGACAGCCTGCGGACCGCGCGCGGGACGACCAACCTGATCCAGGCGCAGCGCGATTTCTTCGGGGCCCACGGGTTCGGGCGGCGCGGGCAGGAGGGGCAGTTCACCTTCGACTGGCCGCCGCTCGGGCAGGGCTGACGCGATGGTCTAGAATACGCTTGTCAGGCCGAGGCTGAGCGAGGTGTTCGAAAAGCTGTTGATCCGGCGATTGGAGCGGTGGCGTTCCCATCCGATACCCACAACCGGCGTGAACGGACCGAAGCGGATGTTGGAGTGATAGACGCTTGCGTTGATGCCCAGCGACCGGTCGCTGCGGGCGACACCGCTGAGCGCGCCGATCCCGTCCCTCCTGTCACGTCCGAAGCTTACGTCGGCAGTGGTCACAAGGCCGCCGTCGAAGGCAAAGGTGGTTCCGGCGCTCAACCCGTGGCGCCATCCCGATTGCAGCGCACTGGTGGCATCGGTGCGCATGGCGTAGCCGCTGAAGCGCAGCACTGTCCGCGCGCCCACGGCGTAGTTGACGGAGGCCTCGACGACCGTGCGGTCCCCGTCGGCACCGGGAAACGCAGGATAGATTTCATCGAAATGCTGGATCCCGAACCGGCCATAAGCGCGTGATCCCAGCGGTGTCAGATAGGCCGCGAAGACGCCGATGCGGTCGGCATAATGGTCGTGGCCGCGAAACTGGCGCCCGATCAGCGCGCCACCTTCGATATGGGTGCCCGCCGCCAGTGTGTAGCGCAGACCGGCGCGGGCATTCAGGTGCAGCTCGCGCAGGCGCTTTTCCTTGTAGTGGCGCACCAGCGTGTCGAAGGACAGGGTGGCCCGCAGGTTCTGCCCCAGATGCGGCAGGGCGGTAATACCGGCAGAGATGTCCAGACCGGTTGCCGATTGCGCCCGGTCCTGCGGCCCCAGATCGAAGGTCAGCCCGCCCGCGGTGATCTGTGTGGCGCTCGTGCGCTTTCCCGCGTTCGTGGCCGGCACCGCCGCGATCGAGAACCGCCAATGCAGCAGCTTGCGGGCCGCGATCTTGTCCAGAAAGCTTTTGACGATGGCCTGTCGCTGCGGGCTGAGCCCTGCGCCGAGGGCCTGGCGGAAGTGGTATTCGGCCCGCGCGTCCTTCTCCAGCTGGAACAGCGCATAGGCCAGTTCAAGCCGGTAGGTCGGTTCCGAGGGATAGGCGCGGACGAGGGATTCCAGATGCGGCAGGGCGGCGGCGGGTGCGCCCTTTTGCATATGCGCGGACGCATGGACCCAGTCCTGGGGCAGCGCCGCCTGCGCGACCGCCCCTGTCGCGGTCAGGGTGAGAAGCATCAGGCCCCACAAAAGCAGGGCCCGAAGGAAACCTATGGTCGCCGCTGGCACGGTGCTACTTCTTTTCGAGGTAGAACTGGCCGCCGCCGAAATTCTGCAGGCCGAGCTTGCCGTTGAGCGATGTGCCCGCCGCGACCGCCGCACCCGTCACCGCGCGCGCGTCGTTGCCCAGAACCGAGCCGCCCAGCAGCAGCGTCACATCCGCGGTATCCGATGTGGCCTCGTTGCTGAGCGTTCCCTCCACGTTGAGAGACACAGCCGTTGTCGTGATATCCCCGACACCGGGAACCGTTGTCGTGGCTGCGCCGATGGTGCCGCCGACCGCGTTGTCGGTATCCAGCGTGCCGGTCAGCGCGAAGGCGGTGCCGTCTACCTCACCGCGCAGGTTGCCCACTTCGGCGGTTGCGGTTTCGCTGTCGAAATCAAGCCGCGCTGTCACATCGCCCAGCACAAAGCCGTTGTCGGAACCGGTGTCGTCCTGGGTTTTCAGCAGGGTTTCGCCCGCGTAGTCGAAGGCCCCTGTGAGTTTGACCGACGAGGGCGGTGTCGTCTGGATATCCGCAATTTTCGCGTCGAAGGCGGACATGGACGGGGCGCCACCGCCCCCTGTGCCACTTCCGCCGCCGCTGCTGCCGCCGGAACTGCCAAGGCAGGCTGAAAGCGAGAGGCTGGCGGCAGCAATCATTGCGCCGCGACACACCGTATAAAAAGTCATGTTTTCTTCCTCTGATGAGAGAGTGCTTGAAATGATCGCACGAGTTGAAATGCCCCCCGATCCCTTCATCGAGGCGCTGCGCAAATGTCTCTTCAAACTGGGACAAAGGCTCTCCCCCGAAAGGGGGAACTCAGTCGTCGCTCAGCAGTCCCAGACGGCTGGCCTGCAAGGTTGCCTCGGCACGGTTGCTGATCTCGAGCTTGCGGTAAATGGACTTGATATGGGTGATGACCGTGCTTTCGGCGATGCCGCAATCCTGTGCAACCTCGCTGACGCGCAAGCCGCGCGCGATCATGCGCAGCACTTCGGTTTCGCGTTTGGTCAGCTTGGCTTCGGGTTCGAAATGCGGACCGGTCAGTTTGAAATGGTGCATGACGCGTCGCGCGATCTGCGGGCTGAGCGCGGGCACTCCGGCCACGGTCATGCGCAACTGGCTGGCGATCATTTCGGCGGGATCGCTTTTCAGCAGATACCCCTGCGCGCCCGCGGCAAGCGCTGAAACGATCGCGCTGTCCGCGGCCATGACGGTTGTCACCACACAGCAGCACGCCGGTTGCGTCTGCGAAAGCTGGCGCAACAGGTCCGTGCCGTCGCCGTCAGGCAGGCTGAGATCGACGAGCGCCAGATCGAATGTCTCGTGCGCGCAGGCGTCGAGACCGGCCTTGAGCGTCGGGGCTGGCGACACTTTTGCGTCCGGAAACAGCCCTTCGATGATGCCGATCAGCCAGTCGCGCGACTGGCGGACATCTTCGAGAATGAGGACCGACCGTATCATTCTGCCGCGCTCCTCTTGCGGGCCGCGTCGGGATCGATGGGAAGCGAGACTGTGATGCGCGTGCCGGTCGCGCCGTCGATACGCCCGCCGACCTGTCCCTTGCCCGCAAGGGCTGTTGCGCGTTCGATGATGTTGGGGATGCCATTGCCACCCTTCAGCGGGACGACACCGGCAGGGTGGGCGGCGTCGGTCCCGATGCCGTTGTCCTGAACCATCAGGCTGATCTCGACAGGGTTCCACGACAGATCGACTTCGACTTCGGTGGCACGGGCGTGGCGCAGCACGTTCGAGATCGCTTCGCGCAGGATGGACCGCAACCCGTTCACCACCTCGAACGGGATCATCATCTCGTCGGCGGTGTCATCGGCGGGATCGCGGACGGCATCGCGCCAGATCAGGCGCAGGTCGCGCGTGGCCAGACGGTCGGAGGTCTCCAGCCGCAAGTCGGCGATGACGGATCCCAGCGGATATTCGGCCAGAAAGCCGTCGTTCACGATTGTCCGCAGATCGCTCAGGCTTTCGCGCAGCAGATCGTCCTTGCGCCCGATTTCGGACGAATGAAGCGCGCTGAGAAGCTGCGCGCCGATGTTGTCGTGAATGTCGCGGCTGATCCGGTCCCGCTCCAGAATGGTGCCGCGCTCGTAGGCATGGCGGGTTTCCCACGCCAGTTGATAGGTTTGCAGGATGTTGCGGATGATCTCGAGATCCTTTTGGTTGAACAGCCGCCGCCCCCGCAGCGCATACCGCAGCCGGCGCGGCGCCAGCGTGTCTATCCCCGGAACCAGCAGGGTCAGCCCGTCTTCCTGAAGCCGGGGCTCATCGACCGGTTCGTCGATGATCTGTGGCGGTGCCAGCGGTTTGAAGACATCGCGCAGCAGCGTGTCCCAGCGCGCGTTCTGGGCTGTGAAAGACGGCGCAAGGGCGGCGCCGGCAATGTCGGGCATCCGGCCCGTCAGCGTCGCCTCGCGCCGGTGCAGCAGCTGGTTCATCAGCAGCTGACGCAGCGGGAAATAGAGAAAACCCGCGATCAGCAGCGACGCGCCCAGTGACACCCACGGCTGCCCCCGCAGCAGGTTGATCAGCAGCAGATCCAGCACGAAGATCATCGCCATCCCGCTGACCCACAGCCAGATGTAGTAGGACCAGCGATCAAGGTTGAAGACCCGGTAGCGCAGAACCCCGAGCGCGAGGCCCACATGCATGATGTTGAAAAATCCGAAGGCCAGCCCCTGCGACACCAGCCCCTGTTCGGTCAGCCCCAGCGTGTTGGGGGCGGCGGAAAGGGTCACGAACAACAGACATCCCGTCAAGGATACAAGGATGAACCATCGCAGCCCCGCGCGGTTGACGGGTTCGCGGCGGCTTGCGTACCACTGGAACACACCGAAAAGCAAAGACACCGCCATCTCGGTCAGAATGGTCATGCCGATCATGTTGTCAGGCCCGACCTGAAGTATCGTCAGCAGGATCGAGGTGCCGAAAATCGCACCGGGGATCAGTAGCCAGCGGGGCCGGAACAGCTGTTTCGGGTATTGGGTGAAAAGCCCCACAAGGAAGATGCCGAAACCCATCGCGCCGAAGGCATTGATGCTCGACAGGGTGTAGAACAGGGTCTCCGGCAAAGCGATCTGGCGCGTCGAATAGATCGACGCGGACAGCGCCGCGAAAGGCAGCAGCAGCGTTGTGCCGACGAACATCCGCACGCCCCAGTCGTGCGGCCGCAGGCCCAGCACCCAGCCCCCGATCAACATCGAAAACAGCGCGACGAAATTCTGGAACCAGAACGCGAAGGGCAGATCGCCCAGCATCCGCGCGCGCGGGGCCAGTGTCTCGGTTACCGGCTGCGCCCCGGGCAGCGCGTAGGTGACGGTGACTTGCGGCTGGCTCAGCTGCGCATGCAGCATCCCCTGACGCGCGTTGAAGGCCTTGATCTGCTCGTAGTTCCCGATCTGGTCGGGTTCTTCATAGCGGTCCACCTCGGTCAGCGTCTCGCCGTTGACAGACAGGACAATCGCGTTGGGCGGGATATCGAGATGCGGCTGTTTCAGTGCGATGACAACGGTGATCGCGGACATCAGAATGCTGACGGTCGCGAAAACCAGCAGCATGGCCGCCGGTGAGAGGTTATAGAATTTCATTTCAAAATGCGCTGTTCGCCGAAGGAATAGGACGAGTGAATACGGTCTCCGCCGGTCGGGCTATCCCCCGAAAACGGTACTAAATCTTTGCCGTAAGCCTGTTTGCGATCAAGAAAATTCTGGGGGTGGGTGCGGTATACACGGGCCCTTTGCCTGCGGGGGCGGCTACTGTCCGCGGGGTTTCGCGCGCAGGGTGGGGGCCGCCTCGCTCGGGTCTTCGGGCCACGGGTGGCGCGGATAGCGCCCGCGCATGTCGCGGCGCACATCGGCGTACGAGCTTTCCCAGAAGCCGGGCAGATCCATGGTCACCTGAACCGGTCGCTGCGCGGGAGACAAAAGCGTCACCTGTACCGGTTGTCCGGCCACGGTGGGGTGGCGGGTGACGCCGAACATCTCTTGCAGGCGCACGGCGATCTGCGGTGTGTCGCCATCATAGTCGATGGCGATGCGCCGCCCCAGCGGCGTTTCGAAATGCGCAGGGGCCGCGCGGTCGAGTGTCTGGCTCTGATCCCAGTCCAGCCGCGCGCGCAGCGCTGGCAACAGGTCGAACCGCTTCCAGTCCGCGGCGCTGCGCACGCCTGACAGATGCGGCAGCAGCCAGTCCTCCAGCGTGGCCATCAGGTGCGTTTCGGAAAAGTCGGGAAACCCTGCGGTGCCCTGCATCATTCGCGCGCGGCGCAGGAAACGCGCGGCGGCCTTGTCGGGTTTCAACCCCAGCAGGCGGACCCCGTCCAGCATGGCCAGCGCGACCCGGTCCTCGGGGGCGTCGGACCACAGACGGTCGTCCAGAACGAGCGCGCCAAAGCGCTCCTGTCGCCGCGCCTCGACGCGGTTGTCGCGGCGCGACCACGCGCAGACGTCGTGCCAGGCGATCTGCGAGGCGTATGTCGCGCGCAGGGAGGCCTCGTCCAGCGCGGCGGCCTGTCGGATGCGGGCCTCTCGCGGATCGCCGTCAAGATCCGTGGCCACCAGCAGGCGGTGCTCGGCCAGCGGATCGCCCTGCGGCGCGATGGCCCCCTTGCCGCCCGACAGGACAAAGCGTGGCGCGTCCCCCTGCCGCCGCAGACCGATCCGGTCGGGATAGGCCAGAGCGGCGAGTATGCCGGTGTCCTGCGGGCCATCCGCGCGGGTGTGCTTGCGCAGCCGCTTTGCGTCGGTCCTGATCCGCGCGATGGCGCCGTGGTTCAGCTCTCCGGGCGCGCGGTCGCCCGCAACGGCGCGCAGCCGGTGCGCAAGGTCCAGCGGGGCGCCGCGCAGCGGGTCGCGTTCGGCCAGTACCGCGGCCAGCGTCGCCGCGTTCGGGCCGCCCATGGCGACCATATGCGCGAGCCTTGGATGCAGCGGCAGCCCCGCCAGCCGCCGCCCGTGCGCGGTAATCCGGTTTTCGGTGTCCAGCGCGTCGAGCATCCGCAGCACCTGCCGCGCCTCTTCGAGGCGTCCGGCGTGCGGGGGCGTGACGAACTTCAGCTGCGCCTCGTCCGCGCCCCAGAGCGCCAGTTCGAGGGCGAAGCCCGCCAGATCGCCGCTTTCGATTTCGGCGGGGGGGTAGGCTGCGAGTGCGCCGTCCTCGCCTTTGGTCCAGAGCTTGTAGGCCGCGCCGGGCGTGATGCGGCCCGCGCGGCCCACGCGCTGGGTTGCCTCGGCGCGGGTCACGCGTTCGGTGACCAGCCGTGCCATGCCCGAGGACGGATCGAACGCCGACCGGCGCGCGCGGCCCCCGTCGACGACGATGCGAATGCCTTCGATGGTCAGCGAGGTTTCGGCGATGGATGTCGCCAGCACCACCTTGCGCCCCGTCGCAGCCGGTGTGATGGCGGCGCGCTGCGCCTTGAAATCCATCGCGCCGAACAGCGGCGCGATCTGGCAGTCGGCGGGGGCCTGTCGCTCCAGCAGGTTCTGCACGCGCCGGATCTCGCCCTCGCCGGGCAGAAAGACCAGCGCCGATCCGTCCTCCTGCGCCAGCGCGTGCAGCGCAAGATCCGCCACCGCGGTCTCGAATCGCACGTCCCGTCCCAGAGGGCGCGGCAGCCAGTGCGGTGTCACCGGAAAGGCGCGCCCTTCGGAGGTGACCACCGGCGCCGCGATCAGCTCGGCCACCGGCGCGGCATCGAGCGTGGCGGACATCACCACCAGTTTCAGATCGTCGCGCAGCGCCTCGGCAATTTCGAGACAGAGCGCCAGACCCAGATCGGCGTTCAGGGAGCGTTCGTGGAATTCGTCGAAAATCACCGCACCGACGCCCGGCAATTCGGGATTGTCCTGTATCATGCGGGTCAGGATGCCTTCGGTCACAACCTCGATGCGCGTCGATTTCGACACGGCAGAGGCCCCGCGCACGCGAAACCCCACGGTCTGTCCTGCCTCTTCTCCCAGCGTCTGGGCCATGCGCTCGGCGGCGGCGCGGGCCGCAAGGCGGCGCGGCTCCAGCATCAGGATGCGGCCCTGCACCAGCCCCGCGTCCAGCAGCGCCAGCGGGACGCGCGTGGTCTTGCCCGCACCCGGCGGCGCCTGAAGCACCGCACGGCCAGCGGCACGCAGCGCATCCAGAAGGGCGGGCAGGGCATCGTCGATGGGCAGGGTCTGGGTCATGGAGGCTTTATCGGGGCTTGCCGGGGGCGGGGCAAGGCTGGACATTCCGCGCGGGGGCGTCGAAAAACGCGATGGACAACAGCGGAGAGCGGGCATGGACATCGCCGGCATGGCAGAGCGGATCGCGGGGGGCGAACGGCGGGCACTGGCGCGGGCGATCACGCTCGTGGAAAGCGGCCGCGCGGATCATCGCGCGCAGGCGACCGAACTGCTGGCCACGCTCGATACCGGCCGACAGGCCCTGCGCATCGGCCTGTCGGGCACCCCCGGCGTCGGGAAATCCACCTTTATCGAAAGCTTCGGCAAGATGCTGACGGCGCAGGGCAAACGCGTGGCCGTGCTGGCGGTCGATCCGTCTTCGGCGCGCTCGGGCGGGTCGATCCTCGGGGACAAGACGCGGATGGATGAACTGGCACGCGATCCCAACGCCTTCATCCGGCCCAGCCCCAGCCAGACCCACCTGGGCGGGGTCGCGCGGCGCACGCGCGAGGCTGTCGCGCTGTGCGAGGCGGCGGGATATGACGTGGTGCTGATCGAAACCGTGGGTGTCGGACAGTCCGAAACCGTGGTGGCGCAGATGTCGGATCTGTTCCTGCTGCTGCTGGCCCCGGCGGGCGGGGACGAGCTGCAGGGCGTCAAGCGCGGCATCATGGAAATGGCCGACCTGATCGTGATCAACAAGGCGGACGGCGATCTGAAGGCAACGGCGGTGCGCACGCAGGCCGATTATGCCGGGGCTTTGCGGCTGCTGCGCAAGCGCGCGCAGGATCCCGACGGTTATCCCAAGGCGATGACCGTCTCGGCGCTGGAGGATCGCGGCCTGCCCGAGGTCTGGACCGCGCTGGAAGAGCTGGCCGAGTGGCGGCGCGAGACGGGCCACTGGGACGCGACCCGCGCCGCGCAGGCCCGCTACTGGTTCGAAGAAGCGGTCAAGGCGGCGCTGCTGGCCGAGCTGGAAACGCCCGATGCACAGGCGCGGCTGAAGGCCCTGTCGCAGGCCGTTGCTGCCGGAGACGCCGAGCCCACGGTCGCCGCACGCGATTTCGTGCAGCAATTACGCGGTGAAACCCCACAGGCGGGTTGACCCTCACCGCGATTCCCCCTAAAGCCTGCGAACCAATTTCAGGGTCGCCAGAGGTGCGATCCCATAAGCCGTGGTGCCACGCTGGGGTGCCGCCTGAGAAAACAAGAGGATAAGCTCATGTCGCGCCGCTGCGAATTGACCGGAAAAGGCCCGATGTCGGGCAACAATGTCTCCCACGCGAAGAACCGCACACGCCGCCGGTTCCTGCCCAACCTGAACGACACCACGCTGGCGTCCGAAGCGCTGGGCCGCAACTTCAAGCTGCGCATCTCGGCACATGCCCTGCGCAGCGTCGATCACCGCGGTGGTCTGGACAAGTTCCTCGCGAAGGCGAAAGACAGCGAACTGTCCGCCAACGCGCTGAAGATCAAGAAAGCGATCGAAAAGTCGGGTTCCGAAGCGGACGTTCTGTCCTGATATTCGACCCGCTTGCGTAATCACGAGGCCCCGGACTGATCCCTAGTCCGGGGCCTTGTGCGTTTCTCCGGGAAGGAAGGGTCCATGCAGAACAGAAATGTCGTGGTCGGGGTTGTTGCCCTTTTCGGGCTGCTGGCGGTCATGATGACCGTGGTGTCGGTCAAGATGTCTCCGATCGACCGCAGCGATGCGGCGTTCGAACTGCGCGATCCCTATATCCGGGCCACCATGCCATCCGCGCAGACGGCGGCTGCGTTCCTGACGCTGATCAACAGGACCGGACAGGACGACCGTCTGGTGGGGGCGCAGTCGGATATTGCGGCAAAAGTCGAATTCCACCGCCATGAAGAGGACGCCGCCGGCGTCATGCGCATGTCGCGGATCGAAGGCGGTATCGATATCGCAGACGGCGAGAGCCACCTCTTTGACCGTGGCGGTGATCATCTGATGTTCACCGGCCTCACCGCGCCGCTTGAGCAGGGGGCGACCGTCAACGTCACCCTGACGTTTGAAAACGCCGGTGATGTAGTCATCGAGATTCCCGTCGATCTGGACCGCTAGCCGCGTTCGAGAAGCTGGTCCACCCATTCGGGCACCGTGCGCGTCGCGGGCCCGAGGCGTACTTCGTCGAACTGCGATCCGACGAGAGAGCGTTCAAGGTTGATCTCGACTGTCTGCGCGCCCGCGCGCGCGGCCTCGGCGACGAAACCCGCGGCAGGGTAGACGTTGCCGGATGTGCCGATCGCGGCAAAGATATCGGCCCGCGAAAGCGCGTCGAAGATGCGGTCCATCTGGTAGGGCATCTCGCCGAACCAGACGATATCGGGCCGCGCGGCGGGTGCTGCGCAATCGGGGCAGCGATCCGCCGGGGCCATTTCGGCGGGGGCCGGCCAGCGGTGGCCGCAGGCGGCGCACAGGGCCGTGTCCAGCGTCCCGTGCATGTGGATCAGATTCGTGCTGCCGGCCCTTTCGTGAAGGGCATCGACATTCTGGGTGACGACCAGCACGTCACCGACGTTATGCGTCTCCAGCCGCGCTAGCGCCTCGTGGGCGGCATTGGGCGCGGCGGCGGCGGCGGCCTTGCGCCGCGCGTTGTAGAAATTCACCACCAACGCAGGGTCGCGGGCGAAACCTTCGGGGGTCGCCACGTCTTCGACATCGTGCTGCGCCCAGAGGCCGGTATCGGCGCGGAATGTCTCGATCCCGCTTTCAGCGGAGATACCTGCACCGGTCAGAATAACGATATTGGGCATATGAGGGCTCCTTGCAGGATCAGGACAGGTGGAACGCGCCGTCCAGCCACGGCAGTTTTTCGAGTGCGGGAACGATCATCCGCCGGTCCATCAGGCCGCGCATCGCCTGTGCGATGTCGGAGGGGACCTCGCCGCTCCAGTCCGGTGCGGTAAACAGGGAGATCTGGCGCGCCGCACCGCTGCCGGGCAGGGGTTGCGCGATCAGCCGGTCGTGGAAACGGGCCGCCCGCATGAAGCCTGCGGGGGTGGTGATGGCCCAGCCGATCCCGCGCGCGACCATCGCCATCAGCGCCAGATGGCTGCCGATCTCGAACCGGGCAGGCAGGGTCGCGCCTTCAAGCTTGAGATAGCTTTCGATCTGCTGGGCGATCAGCTGCTCGGAGGAGTAGCGCAGGAAGGGCAGGCTGGCCGCCCCGCGCAGCAACGTGGCGGGATCGTAGGGATGTTCGGCCGGGGTAATCAGGATGAACGGATCGTTGGCCAGCTTGTATTCCACCAGACGGTCCGAGGCGGGGGCGGCACGCGCGGCAATCGCCATGTGCAGCTTGTCCGTCGATACCATCTCGAGAAGGCTGTGGCTGGCGTCGGTCAGCATCCTGAAGCGGCAGCCTTGCAGGCTTTCGGCAAGGATCAAGGCGAGGCGCGGTGTCAGGTCGTCGTCGAAATCGTCGATGATCCCGAGGCTGAGATCGCTCAGATGCGCAAGGTCCATCACGCTGACCTCGGCTGTCGCCAGCCGCAGTTCCGACAGCGCCGCCGCCGCGCGCCGCAGAAAGCTTTTGCCGGAGGGCGTCAGGCGCATCGGGCGGCGCGAGTGATCGACCAGTTTCGTGCCGAGCGCCTTTTCAAGGTTGCGCATCTGCTGGCTGACCGCAGGCTGGCTGAGGCCGGTTTCCTGCGCCGCCTGCGCGACAGAGCCCGAACGGGCAAGCGCCTCGAAGACCTCGAGCCCGCGCAGACTGATCCCTTTGATGTGCATTCCGCCCCTTTCGCTGATCCCCACGTTGTGAGGGGCCGGGGCGCGGGCGTCAACCGCCTGCGCCCCCTTGCGGCTCCGGTATGCTCTTGGCACTCTGCACGCGCACCCCACCTGAACCGGAGCCTGTATGAGAATCGCAACAGCCGCCTATCCGCTCGATGTCCTGACGTCCTGGTCACAGTACGAGGACAAGCTGTCGACCTGGGTGGCCGGGGCGGCGGGGCAGGGCGCGGATCTGCTGGTCTTTCCCGAATACGGTGCGATGGAGCTGGCCACCCTCGACGGGCTGGAGGTTGCGGGCGATCTGGAGCGGTCGCTCTTCGCGGTGTCCGACAAGATCGCCGAGGCGGATGCGCTGCACCAGCGGCTGGCAGCGGCGCACGGGGTGCATATCGTCGCGGCCTCTGCGCCGGTGGCAACACCCACGCGGCCTGTGAACCGCGCGCGGCTGATCACGCCGACGGGGCAGATCGGTGTGCAGGACAAGCAGATCATGACCAGATTCGAGCGTGACATCTGGGGTGTCATCGGCGGCGGCCCCTTGCAGGTATTCGATACCGCGCTGGGGCGGATCGGTATCCTGATCTGCTACGATTGCGAATTTCCCTTGTTGGCCCGTGCGTTGCAAAGCTGCGATGTCATCGCTGTCCCGAGTGTGACCGAAACGCTGGCCGGTTACTGGCGCGTGCGCATCGGGGCCATGGCGCGCGCGCTGGAAAACCAGTGCGTCACGGCGATGTCATCGGTTGTTGGCGATGCGGACTGGTCCGAGGCGCTGGGCACCTCTTACGGAGCGGGCGGCATATACGGCCCGCCCGACACCGGGTTCCCCGCGACAGGAGTTCTGGCCGCGGGCGAGATCAACGTCCCCGTCTGGACCTACGCCGATGTGGATCCCGCGGTGATCGCCAATGTGCGCGCGGACGGAACCGTCCTGAACCGCGCCCACTGGATCGAACAGGACGGGCGCGACGATCCGGCGACAAATGTGATGCTGCGATGACTTCCCCCTTGAAAATCGGGCGGAATGCGCTCATTTAGTCGCGTGTCCCGCAAAGGGGCACGTGATTGAAGGAGAGACCATGGCCAAGGAAGATACGCTCGAATTTCCCGGTGTTGTGAAGGAACTCCTGCCTAACGCGACATTTCGGGTCGAGCTTGAGAACGGCCATGAGATCATCGCGCATACGGCAGGCAAGATGCGCAAGAACCGGATTCGCGTTCTGGCAGGTGACAAGGTGCAGGTCGAGATGACCCCCTATGACCTGACCAAGGGACGGATCAACTACCGCTTCAAATAACGCTCCGGTCCCCGTGCGGGGGGCCGCAGGCGCCGCGCTGACAGGGGCCTTGCGATGAAATTTATCCTCGGATCAGGATCGCCGCGCCGGCGCGAATTGCTGGCGCAGATCGGTGTCGTGCCGGATGACATACGTGCACCCGACATCGACGAGACGCCGCATCCGAACGAACAGCCCCGCCCCTACTGCAACCGCATCACAGCCGCCAAGGTCGCGGCGGTGCAAGCCGCGCCGGACGATATCGTGCTCTGCGCCGATACCACCGTGGCGCTGGGCCGGCGCATCATGGGAAAACCGCAGGATGTGGCCGAGGCCGAGGCCTTTCTGCGGCTGCTGTCGGGCCGCCGCCACCGCGTGATCACGGCCGTCGCCGTACGGCGCGGCGCACAGGTCTGGCAGCGGGACGTGGTCAGCACCGTGCGCATGAAGGTGCTGTCCGACACGGATCTGCGCGGCTATCTGGACACCGGCGACTGGCAGGGCAAAGCGGGCGGATACGCGATACAGGGACCGGCAGGCGCTTTGATCCCGTGGATTTCGGGGTCGTTCACCGGCATCGTCGGATTGCCGCTTTGCGAAACAGCCGGATTGCTGCAAGCTGCCGGATACCCGCTGAAGGGAGAGGACCGATGAAAGGTCGCACGATTATTCTTGACCACCTCGGCGATGTCGAAGCTGCCGCCCTGATGGTGGATGGCGCGCTCGACGATCTGCTGATCGACACCGGCGATGCGCCGCGCGTCGGCACCGTCTACCGTGCCGTTGCGGACCGTCCGGTCAAGGGGCAGGGGGGGATGTTTCTGAAAACTCCCGATGGCTCCGCGTTCCTGCGGCAGGTGAAGGGGCTTGCGCCCGGCCAGACTCTGCTGGTTCAGGTCACAGGCTTCGCCGAAGAGGGCAAGGCCATTCCCGTCACCCAAAAGCTTCTCTTTAAGAGCCGCTACGCCATTGTCACGCCCGAAGCGCCCGGCCTGAACGTCAGCCGCGCGATCCGCGACGAGGCGGAGCGGGACCGCCTGCTCGAAATCGCGCATGACACCATGGGAGACGCCGAATACGGGCTGATCCTGCGGTCAAGCTGTGAAGGGGCAGCGGCCGAGGAGGTCTCGGAAGATATCGTTACGATGCTTTCGCTTGCCGATGCTGTCCTGTCCGATGACGCCACCGAAATGGAGGTCCTCGCGGAAGGCGACGGCCCGCACACGCTTGCCTGGCGTGAATGGACCACAAAGGCCGAGGTCGTGACCGAACCCGGCGGCTTCGAGGAGCACGGGGTTCTGGACGCGCTGGACGCGTTGCGCGCGGACAGGGTATCGCTCGGCGGCGGGTCGTCCATGTACGTCGAGCCGACCCGCGCCCTGACAGCCGTCGATGTGAATACCGGAACCGACGCTTCGCTGGCCGCGGGGATCAAGGCGAACATGTCCTGCGCCCGCGCCCTGCCGCGTGCGCTGCGTCTGCGGGGGATCGGCGGGCAGATCGTCATCGATCTTGCCCCGATGCCCAAGAAAGATCGCCGCCCCTTTGAGACGGCCCTGCGTGCGGCGTTCAAGTCGGATGACGTGGAGACGACGCTGGTCGGATGGACGCCGCTGGGCCATTTCGAACTGCAGCGCAAGCGCGCCCGCATGCTGCTGAGCGAGGTGATCGAATGACCTGCCCGATCTGTGACGCCGAGACCGACCGCAAATACCGTCCCTTCTGCTCGCGCCGCTGCGCGGATATCGACCTTGCCAAATGGTTCAGCGGCGCTTATGCCACGCCGTCGCGCGACCCGGAAGACATTGAAAAAGCGCTTGAGGAGCTTGAAAAGGCGCCTGACACGAAGCCGCACTGACCTTTCGCAAAGAACACTGGCGTGACTGAGAAAAAGAGGCTGGACACCCGCCCGCGCAGCCCCTAGAACGCGCTCACCCACCGAATGATCGGTTCCCGTGCCCGGGTAGCTCAGGGGTAGAGCAGTGGATTGAAAATCCTCGTGTCGGTGGTTCGATTCCGCCCCCGGGCACCACATTTATCAAAATAAATAGCAACTTACCGCATCCGTTACCTGACGGATCTTAGTGTAATAAACTTAGACACAGGTAGGCGCTCAGGATAAGTCTCTGGTTCAACGGGAAAATCACGAAACGCGAAGACGCAGAGCAAGTATTTGCGCCGTGGATCGAGTATCTACGAGACAGCTCGCACTCCGATCTGGCGCGCGCGTGTTAATGATCCCGTCAAGACGCGATAGGTCGTCCGACCGACCAAGGAAACCAGCCGCTTAGACGCTGCTGAAGTCGTGAAAGAAATCCTTACGGACGATCGGTCAAAGCAGAATGCCAGTCCTGCCGTGACCAAAGATCGATCCCTCGAGCACGATGCGCATCTGCTGTCCTAAAGTCTTCTTCTCAGCCATCGCGCTCGCTGCACGCTTTATCTACTTGCTATGGATTCTGAGGCTGGACCCTCTCCCTGGGTCAACAAACAATTGACATGAAGTCGCGTTAGACAGGGTTCTGATGACCAATACATCCGGGATTGAATGATGCGAATTAAGAGAGCCTTTTGGACCGGACTGCTTGCTTTGCTGCTTGCGGCTCCTAGCTTGAGCCATGCGCAGGATATACTGACCGTTACGACGGCGGATCGAACAGAGAGTTTCACCCTCGAAGAAATTCTCGCGATGCCGCAAACGACTGTTGTGACGAAAAACGATTACGTTGACGAAACGACTATCTTCCAAGGGCCGAGTTTGCGCTCAGTGCTTCAGGAGATGGATATTACCCAAGATGCGGCTCTGGAAATGACCGCGCTTAACGATTTTTCTTCCCAAGTGCCGGCTGCAGACGCCTTTGAGTATGACGTCATTTTGGCGGTCTTGCTGAACGGTGAAAGGATGTCGGTTCGTGACAAAGGACCGATTTGGGTAATCTACCCGATGGACGACAATCCTGAACTTCATGACGAGATCTACAATGATAGGCTGGTATGGCAGTTAAAGAGCATCTCCGTCGACTAAGCCCTTACGGGAAATTTATCCGTGGACTGCTCCTTTTATTGTTTATCGGCGCAGCGGTTTTCGGGATCGTTGTGATTTCCAAACTGGACGACGGGGTCCAGAAAATTCACACTGCCGAGCAGAGTGACCCTTTGTGGGTTGCCTCGCAATTGCAGTTTGAATTGCTGAGGCTCGAGAATGCTCTCGGCGAATATGCACTCGGGTCCAAATCGGCGGCAGATGTGGCCATGCGGTTTGACATCGCATGGAGCCGGATCAATGTCCTCCAGAAGGGCGAGCTGCCGCAGCTTGTCGACAGCTTCCAAGTCGATGACCGCGTTGTCGGGAATCTTGAGGTCACTTTCGAACGCTTGGAACCTGTAATTCAAGGCCTCAACACGGAAAGCCTCACCGGGGCAGAACGAATTGAGAGGGTTGAATCCATTCTGTTTGCGCTGGAAGACTATGATCTCTTGATCCGGGAGTTTCTTGTGACTCTCTCGCAGGCAAAATCCGGGGCCATGGCGGAGTTCAGATCCGGCCTTCTCACGCTGTCCGATACGGTGGCATATCTCAGTCTTACAATTCTGGCCCTTTTGGGTATTTTTATCTTTTTGCTCATGCTTGAGCTTAGGACTGCCAAGCATGCCGAAAACGAGATGCGCCAGCTCGCTCAAGAAGCGTCATCGGCTGTCCGAATGAAAATGAATTTTATGAGCATCGTCAGTCACGAATTAAGGACGCCACTGACTTCCATCATTGGCGGCTTGGCTTTGTTGAAACGCCGAGTTGCAGATACGATGAAGGATGAAGCCGCGCTCAATCTGCTTGATGTCGCATGCCGCAATGGAGATCGGCTTCTCGCACTGGTCAATGACATCTTGGACGCGCAGGCTTTGGCAGAGGGTCAAGTGAAGGTTGATCGCAAACCAGTTGACCTGAATACAATCGTGGCTTCGGCAGTCGAAAGCTGCCAGGCTTACGGTGACAAAAATAACGTCAGCTATCTGGTGAAAACGCCGGACGAAGAGTTGAAAAGCCTGACAGACAGCGCCCGGGTCAGCCAGGTTCTGGTCAATTTGATTTCCAACGCTACAAAATTTACACGCTCGGGTGATGTCGTATCAATCAGTCTGGAAAAGATGGGCCAGAAGGCGCGGATAGAGATCAGCGACAACGGGGTAGGGATCCCCATCGACGCGCAAGGTGACATCTTCACTCCCTTCCATCAGGTCAACCCGGGCACCACGGGTGCCATCAAGAGCAGCGGGTTGGGTCTGAGTATTACGAAGCAGCTGATTGACCTTCTCGGCGGAAAGATGGGGTTCAGGTCGGTCGAAAAAAAGGGCTCAACCTTTTGGATCGAGTTGGATCTGCTGTCCAATGCCTCCGCAACCCAAGCAAGGGCATGACGTGACTGCGTCACCTCCTCTGGGCCCTTCGTAGGAGAAAACAGGCGTTCGGCAGTCTATGGCACTCTGGCCCGCCGTGGACGGAAGCAATGAGGCCCAAGTTGTCTGCTATGTGCCAACGTTTGCGCATGCTGCGATACGCGCAAGTGGCCCTTCGCGCACAACGCATATCACGTCGAGCCCGTGTCAAAACAGACATTCTCAAGGGGCTTCCGATCGTCTGCCCGGCGCCATTGACACAGTTTGACAAACGAGTAGCCGGCGCATCGAATGATCCGGCCAGGCAGCGTTCTGATGCATGGACCCGCTGTGACGCGGGTCCATGCAGATCAGCTTTGATCAGAGCTCCAGCTCGCTCTCCTTGACGTAAGCGATGGGGCCAAGGACGGCAGGATCGAAATCGCGCAGCTGTGCCGATTGCGCGATGCGGGCAGGGAAGTCGGGATTGGCCAACGCACCCCGGCCAAGTGTCACCACATCGGCACCCTGCTGCAGCACTTCTTCCGCCTTGGCAACGTCATGCAGGCTGCCGTTTGCCAGGATTACAGTGTTCGGGGCATATTTCTTTGCGAAATGAGCCAAGCTCGGACCCTCTCCGAATGCGGGTTGCCAGGCCTCGAACTCGGTGACGTGGATGTAGTCGACGCCGGCATCCGCCAGAGATCCGAAGATGATCTCCGCGTCCTTCTCGGCCCCGGCCCACTTGTGGACGTTGTCGTTCACCTTGCCCTGAGAAATACGCACACCCAAGGGCACGGCATTCCCGATTGCAGCTCGAACTGCACCGATCACTTCAAGCGTCAGGCGCACGCGGTTTTCGGTGGAGCCACCATATTGATCCGAGCGGGTGTTGGTGTAATCCGTCAGGAATTGATCGAGCAGGTAGCCATTGGCCCCGTGGATTTCCACACCGTCGAAGCCGGAAATCTCGACGGCACGACGGGCTGATTCAGCAAAGCCGTCGATAGCTTCCTTGATTTGGGCATCGTCGATTTCCCGCGGCTGTGGGTATAGGCCCTCGCCCCGGTAGAAGGCCATTTGCTCCCCTTTGGGCTGAACGGCAGACGGAGCCACATTGAAATCTCTGAAGCGGTTTCCCTGAGAGATGCCGCCAGCGTGCATCAATTGCGCAAGTGCCAGCGCTCCGTTACTTTGGATGGCCTTCACGACCGGCTGCCAGGCGCGCGCCTGTGCCATGTCCGTCAGACCCGGCTGGAAAAGATACCCTTGGGCATGCGCCTGATCGGTGTAGATCCCTTCCGTGATAACAAGTCCGAACCCGCCGCGCGCGAAGCGTTCATAGTAGCGCGCCATTGTTTCGGTGGCGTGACCATCCTCGGTCGCGGTCACGCGGGTCATCGGAGCCACCCCAAGGCGGTTCTTGGTGGTCTGGTCGCCGATCTGGACGGCATCGAACAATTTCTGATGTCCTGTGGTCATCTTGCAATCCTCATGATTTGCCTGGCGATGCCAGCGGCATGGCAGGGAACTAGCTGGGTGCGCCACAAACCAGAAGTGTGTCTAGACGTTAAACTGAGTAACGCTTAGCGTTATAAAATGGATATAGACAGTGTTTCCTTGTTCAGAACGATTGCAACGCTCGGCACGCTTTCGGCGGCGGGAAGGAAACTGGGCCTACCGGCGATGACAGTCAGCCGTCGCCTTGCCAGCCTCGAAGACGAACTTGGCGTGCGCCTGTTCCATCGCACCACACGATCGGTATCGCTGACACCCGAAGGCGAGGTGTTCCTGCCCTACGCCTCGAACCTTATTGAGACACATGAAGCTGCTATCGCCGCCGTGGCAATCGGCGAAAGCGGCTTGCGGGGAGTGCTGAAGGTGACGGCACCCAACCTCATCGGACGCTCGATTATCGTTCCCGCGCTGACCCGGCTTATGACGGACAACCCCTCGCTGAAAGTCGATGTCACACTGTCCGATGCGATCGTGGATATTGTCGGCTCTGGTCTGGACCTCGCAATCCGGGTGTCGCCACTGGCATCTTCTGAACTGGTCGCAACACAGCTTGCTTCCAATCCCCGCATCCTATGCGCATCGCCGGAATACATCCGGCGCTTCGGAAAGCCTTTGACGACCGGCGATCTTGCTTCTCATCTCTGCCTGACGCTGCACGGAATGCCATCCTGGCCCGTCGAGTCGAACGGAGAGACCAGAACGATCCGCGTAGAGGGGCCTTTCGCGACAAGCAGCATCGAGGCCGTGAGGGCGGCGTGCCTCGAAGGTGCTGGCATAGGCATGATGACCTATTGGGATGTCTGGGAGTGTCTTGAAAATGGCAGCCTCGAACGGATTGAACTGTCGGATGCAACGCTGCGCGACCTCGGCATATGGGCGGTCTATCCCACACGCCAGCAGCTTCCGAAACGGATCCGCGCGTTGATAGATCAGCTCAAGGCACATTTCGCCACTTGGCAAATGCCGTAGCGGCGCAAGGATGTTATTAGAACAAAAAATGCTAAGCAGCATAACGTCTGGGCGTTCTTGCCGGCCGCGTGTAACAAGGTAACTTCCGACCATCATCGGGCCAGCGCCCGCACCCATTCAAGGAAAAAGCCGTGACCAACGAGCAAGTGAAAGTCTATGTCTGGACCGATTTCGTTTGCCCCTATTGCCTGATTGGCGAAAGCACGATCCATGCGGCAGTCGAGGCCGAGGGGGCCGCGCTGGTATGGCTGCCGTTCGAGCTGCGCCCACATCCGACCCCGACGCTGCGCCCCGAAGATGACTATCTGCAGACAACTTGGAAGAAGAGTGTCTACCCAATGGCCAAAAGGCTTGGTGTAGACATCCGCCTGCCCACGATCTCACCTCAGCCCTATACGCGGACGGCCTTCATCGGGATGCAATGGGCAGCCGATCAGGGCACAGCGAACAGCTACGTCGAAGCGGTCATGCGTACCTTCTTCCAGGAAGATCGAGACATTGGTGACATCGCGGTCCTGAAGCAGATCGTTGACGGTCTCGGTCTTGATGCGGACGCTTTCGAAGCGGCGCTGGTTCAGCCGGAATATGCTCGCCGCCACGATGCGGCGCTGGCCCTAGCCCGGAACGTTGGGGTGCAGGCCGTGCCGTCGGTCCTGATCGGAGACCGCCTCGCATCCGGCATGCAAGATGTCGAGAATCTGCGTGCCATGATCCGCGCTGCGACGTCTAACCTACTATAGGTCTGACCATGATCTTGCCCGCGCGATGCGGTGGGCTGCCTCGCCCGTGCAGCGGTCGCTCGCTATGCAATATTCTGCGCCCGACCCATCGTCCGCCAAGAGCCCGAAGCCGACTTTCTTAAGCTCGCTACGAAAAACGAGCGAACTGTGATATGCAGGTGGGGGCAATTTGGAGGGCTGCACATGACCGACGCCAAGTCCATTTCCGACCACTGGGGGAGGGGCGACGTCTTTGCGCGGATCATCGAAGCGATGAAATTGGCTAGGATCGACCCCGGGTCTGCGACCATCGAAGACCTCGCGCCGGTAGATCATTTCCATGCACGCGGGTTCCCGGCGACAGTTGATCTTGCGGATGCTTTGCCGATCAACAAGGGAGACCGGCTTGTCGATATCGGCAGCGGCATTGGCGGTCCCGCCCGATATCTGGCGAAGCGTTTCGGCTGCCTTGTGGACGGGGTCGATATAACAGGCCCCTTCGTCGAGGCCGGGAACAAGTTGAGCGCGCTTGTCGGAATGGAGGACAAGGTCCAGTTCCGGCACGGCGACGGTCAGCAATTGCCATACGCTGATGAGCAATTTGATGGTGGTTATGCCCAACATGTCACCATGAATGTGCCTGACCGCGACGTTTTCTTCGCGGAAGCCTTTCGTGTGCTTAAGCCCGGCGCGTTCTTTGCGCTGACCGAACACGGGCTCGGCGTGGCGGGTGAACCATATCATCCGGTCCCCTGGTCCGAGGACGGAAGCGGTGCCTATCTCATGCGCCCCGCCGAGACAGTTGCAGCTCTTGAGAGGGCCGGTTTCTCTGACATGGTGGTGACCGATACGGGCGAAAAATACCTGAAGGGCTACAAGGCCGCCATCGCCCTCGCAGAAAAGGGCCAGGCGCCGGTGTTCGGAGTGCACATCCTTCTGGGCGAGCTCGCCCCGCAGATTGTCCGGAATGCCGCGCGAAATATTGAGGAGGGCAGAACACACCCGGTTCAGATCGTTTGCTACAAGCCCAGGCAGGCGTCTTGAAAATACGACTTGGGGCGACAGCCAAATCCCGTAGCCTTGCCCTCAGAGACGACCAAGATAGTGAATGTCTGAAATGCCGACCGCGCCTGTAGCATCAGCAAGGCAGAACGAAGCTCGGCCCTGGGCGGGTAGCGACGCGCGGCCGAGGTTGCCAGGCGCGACCCATGCTGCGACGCCGCAGGGCCGTTTTGAGCCCAAGGTGCTAACTGCTGCATCCCGCGCCAACGGCAGCTCTGCGTATCAAGCGCGGTTTGCCAGCTTGAGCAGACTTATCTCTCTGTCAGTAGCAGAGCCTATCCAATACCAGCGTTACGCCGGCGTAGAGCGCCGTGCAATCAACCACCACGTAGTCACCGCGCCCATTCCTTTGGCATCAATAGTCCCACGGCGCTCCAGCACGTAATCACGCTCCAAGGCAGTCCTGACAGTCTCCATCACCTGAATGCGACCGGGCTCGCCATGGCTCTCCATTCGCGAAGCGGTATTCACGGTGTCACCCCAGACATCATAGAACAGCTTCCGGATGCCAATAACACCGGCCACGGCAGGACCACCATGAAGGCCGATCCTAACGTCGACGCCGCCGGGGATACCTGCCGACAGCGACCGTGTTGTTTCGAGCATATCAAGAGCCATGTCCGCGATCCGATGGACAGGGTCGCTGCACTGCGTTGGTATGCCCGCGGCGACCATGTAGGCGTCTCCAATGGTTTTTATCTTCTCAAGTCCGTGTCGGTCCGCCAGTTCGTCAAACTTCGAGAACACCAGATTGAGAAAATTGACAACTTCGTCGGGGTTCATCTGCAACGAGCGGGGTGTGAAATTCACAATATCCGCAAAAAGGATGCCCACTTGCGGCACACGATCAGCGATGGTCTGCGACGGGTCCGACTTTAGCCGTGACGCAATTTGATTTGGCAAAAGGTTATAGAGCAGGGCCTCTGAGCGGGCATGTTCGGCTTCAAGTGCATCTTCGGCACGCTCCGCGCGAAGAAAGGCGACAAACCCGATCACGAGAGTGAGGACGACGGTCCAGGAAACCACCATGGTTCGTGAAACGGCAGAGTAGGCTGCATAGTTCGGAAGGCTAAGTGCCGGCGTGTCAAAGAAGAACATGGCAACGAGAACACTTATGACGGCTATAAACGTAGCGTACCCAAGTAGAAGCGGACGCTGCGGCCCCAGTATCGCCAGCCAGATTATTGGCGTTAGCGTCATGTAGAAGTGGGTCGCCGAGTCTGCGCCAACCAGGTAGGTCTGCACGCAGAATAATCCGCACAGAAAGGGCGTGCCCAGTACCACTGCGGATGTGGGCGCGTATGAATACCATATCGGTGCGACCAAGAACGTGACACCGATGCAGAGGGCGATGAAGCTTGCTGGCCAATAGGGACTTCCAAGCAGCAAGAAAGTTCCCACGTGTACGAAGGAAGATAGTGCAGACAGCCCCATTATCGTATTGCACATCAGTTGCCTGCGACGCTGGCGTTCAATGTCATCCTTCAAGCCGTATTCTATGTAGGCTCTGAAAATTTTTGACAGCGACGGGCTTGTGCGGCGTTGCTCTTGCGCCATGCGCGTGGGTCCTGAAATATCTGTTTTCGAAAAAAAAGGCGAAGACGATCTGCCTACAGTGAAAACTCGAAATCTCTGCAAGGCAACATTAACTACCGAAATCCTGTTTTGCGAAGTCTGGCTTCAGCCCATTGTCGTGTCGCGGGCTGACCCAACATAGCGCTCGGCCAATCGGAGAGCATCGTAGGCATCAGCAGTCGCCCGGGCCGGTAGCGACGCATCCCCGCGCGGGCCGGACGCTACCTCTTCGGTGGCGCCGCGGATCCGCTTCGAACCGCGTTCGTCACTTGGGTCGAGGCTACCGGCCCCAGTAATTCAGAATGCTTCCAAGCTTCAGCCGGGCAAGCTTGCCTGCAGAAGATCTGCGGCCTGCCGTCCGGATTGGCCGGACGCGGACCCCGTCAAAGAAATGCCTGTGCTCACCGAAAGGAGCACCGCCGGCGTAAGTCTCTAGTGCGGTCAAGACGATCGCCCGCCGAAACTCCTCAGGCGGGGCGGAAGGCGAGATACCCCCGCTGTTGATGATTTCCGCGGTTTCGTGATCGGCACCCGGCCAATAATATGCCACCTGAAGATGCTCATAGCCCCTGTCTTTCTCGAACTTGGTTACCTCGAACCTGGTCCCTGCGCCATGCCGCGCCGATATCAGCTTGGCATCCTCGAAAACGGAATAGCCGTAACGGTCGGTGGCGGGATCGAGATAGATTGACAGTGTCTGGCCCTTGTCGGCGGGCGGCGTGGTTGTCCATTACCCGATCTTCTCGCGATCGAATATCCAGTAACTGGCATTCCATTGTACCGCGGCAGGTTCTTCCCCGTCCACCGCGTCAAGGAAAGTCGCCCCCTCGTTTCCAAGAAAAGCCTCTGGCCCGTAAAGACCTGTAACGAAATCTTCCAAAGGCCGGTCCAGATTATTGTGGTGGCGCAGGTTGATCGTATCAGTCACTCACTGGTCCTTGTCGCGCTTTGCTACCGGTCGTTTTTATATCACGTCCTCCTCCTGAGGCATCGGATGATTTTCGCCCAGTTGTCCGAGGTCCGATGTCGTCCGCGCAGCGGCCGCCCGCAGTTTCATGTCGGCAACGATGTCTCGGTGTCAGGGAATTTACATTGGTTCAGTTGAAACGGCTGTTGCAAGTTGAGCGATATCAGAATCTTCGCGGCGCGCTCGCCGGCGAGCCAGACCTGATCGATCATCGGGTCCATCCAGAAATCGGCGCCCCAAACCGCGTTGGCGGAGACGAAGACGTCACGGTCGCCAGTTGTGAATTTCGCCAACACCCGTCTTGGGCCTTGATCGCTGCAGGCTGGCATCCCGAATACATCGCTTTCGTGAAAACGGGGGCTGCGAAAAGCTGGTGTCATCGGACGATAGCCACCTGTTGGCGGGCAACCCGGACCGACGCGACGCAGATTTGCCGGTTTTGGTCGCAGAACGGGCGTGCTGAGGGAGGGCTTTCGGATAGGTAAATGCTGACCTGGCTGGCGGTCATGCTACACTGGGATTTGCATTATACCATGAACGAGCTGACCCGATGAAACGACTTGCCCTTGATGCAGCAGACATCCGCATTCTGTGCGCGCTACAGCAGCATGGTCAGATGAGCAAAGCCAAATTGGCCGAGGTGTGCAGCCTTTCAGCGACGCCGTGCTGGGCGCGGCTGACGCGGCTGAAGGCTGCAGGATACATCCGGGGCTATCACGCCGATATTGCCTTGGGCCAACTGGCCGATTTCGCGCAGGTGATCGTGACTGTCTCGCTCAGCCGTCACCGCAAGGCCGACTTCGACCGCTTCGAAGCCTACGTCAACGGCCGTGACGAGATCATCGATTGCATCGCCACGGGCGGCGGGGTCGACTACATCATGAAGGTCGTCAGCGCGAGCCTGACCGCCTTTCAGGAGTTTGTCGAAGACCTGCACGAGGCAGACCTCGGCATCGATCGCTACATGACCCATTTCGCGACCCGACAGGTGAAAACCGCTTTGCCGAACATATCAAAGCTGGCCACTGCGCGCCTCAAATAGGCGCGCCGGTCCAAACGGTCCTGATAGCACTCCAAAAACAGCCCGGTTCGACTGCGAATGCGGAATCTTTGGGCCGCTTTCCTTGGCTTTTCCGAACTATTGCTCGGACAGAGTTTCACGGTTCGTGGTCGGGAGGATCACAACCAAAAGGGAGGACGTTTCAATGCAAGCAGATGATTTCGGTTTCGGCACACAGATCCGCAAGTCGCCCTATTTCGACGCTACTGTGCGTTGGGGCGCGCAGGGGTTTTCCGTCTATAACCACATGTATATCCCCCGTGATTTCGGTGACCCCGAACAGAACTTCTGGAACCTCGTGAACGAGGCGATCCTGTGTGACGTAGCGGTGGAGCGTCAGGTAGAGATCACAGGCCCCGACGCGGCCAGGTTCACCCAGATGCTGACCTGCCGCGATCTGTCCAAGATGGCCGTGGGCCAGTGCAAATACATTCTCATCACCAATGCCGATGGCGGCATTCTGAACGATCCAATTCTGCTTCGCTTGGCGGAAAACCACTTCTGGATCTCATTGGCCGACAGCGACATTCTGCTTTGGGCGCAGGGGATCGCGATCAACTCCGGCCTTGATGTCACGATTGGTGAGCCGGATGTTTCACCGTTGCAATTGCAGGGCCCGATGTCAGGCGAGATCATGAGGGCGCTCTTTGGCGACGACATCATGGACCTGCGCTATTACTGGCTGCGCGAGGTTGAGCTGAACGGCATCCCGCTGATCGTGTCGCGCACCGGCTGGTCGAGCGAGCTGGGCTACGAGATATACCTGCGTGACGGGTCCAAGGGCGATCTTTTGTGGGAAACCATCATGGCCGCGGGGCTGGAGTTCGGGCTCAAGCCCGGGCACACCTCCTCCATTCGTCGCATCGAAGGTGGCATGCTTTCCTATCACGCGGATGCCGACATGAGCACCAACCCCTTCGAGCTTGGCTTTGACCGTCTGGTCAACCTCGATATGGAGGCTGATTTTATCGGCAAGGCCGCGTTGCGCCGGATCAAGGACGAAGGCGTCAGCCGCAAGCAGATCGGCCTGATCATCGACAGTGCCCCGCTTTCCGGCCCGAACACCACGTTCTGGGACATCAATGCGGATGGGGCAAGTATCGGCAAGGTCACATCAGCCGTCTACTCGCCACGGCTCAAACAGAACATCGCGCTGGCCATGGTATCGGCCGAATACGCAAATATCGGTGCGATGGTCGAGGTCGTCACAAAGTCCGGGCCCGTTCGCGCGACGATTTGCGAACGCCCTTTCTACGATCCCAAAAAGCAAATCGCTGCCGCTTAACGCGACGACAAAAGAAAGCAGACGCCGATGTCAGACCTTGCGATCGAGCTGCATTGGCAGCGTGTCACGCCCGTATTGCAAACCGGTTCCTACTCCAACGAGCACACCGTGCAATACAACAAGCACTTTGATCTGCTTGTGGATTCCGCCCCAGATTGGGGCGGAAATCCCGAAAATACCAACCCCGAGCAGGCCCTCGCCTCGGCCCTGTCCAGTTGTCATATGATGACCTTTCTGGCGTTGGCCGCCAAGGCAGGCTGGCCGGTGGCAAGCTATCATGACCACGCAGAGGCCTATCTGGGGAAGAATCCGAAGGGGCAGATGTCAGTCACGCGGATCGACCTTCATCCCGTGGTCCGTTTCGACACGGGCTTTGCCGTCAGCGATGACGAGTTGGCGCAAATGCAGAACCGCGCGCACCGCTACTGCTTTATCGCCAATACGCTGGCCGACAGCGTCGAAATCAATATTTTCTAGCCGTCAAAGGATCCGCCACGTGACCACATCTGACATCCTGCTGCGTACTCTGGACGGGCAGGGCATTCTGCGCCTGACCCTCAATGACGTTGCGCGGCGCAATGCCCTGTCCGAGGCGATGCTGGCGGACCTCGGCGCCGCTATTGACGATGCCGGATCAGACCCGGCGGTCCGTGTGGTCGTGCTGGCTGCCAACGGCCCTGCCTTTTGCGCGGGCCATGACCTGAAGGAAATGACCGCAGGCCGCGCCGGAGAGGATGGCGGCAAGGCCTATTTCACCCATGTCATGTCCCTCTGCGCAGGCGTGATGCAGGGCATCGTGAACTGCCCGAAACCTGTGATTGCAGAAGTGACCGGCGTGGCGACGGCGGCAGGATGTCAGCTGGTCGCAAGTTGCGATCTGGCGGTTGCCGCAAACACCGCGAAATTCAGCACACCGGGGGTTCACATCGGGCTGTTCTGCTCCACCCCCATGGTCGCCTTATCGCGCAACGTCGCGGACAAGCACGCGATGGAGATGCTGCTGACAGGCGATATGACCTCGGCCGCGCGGGCCGCCGAGATCGGCCTTGTGAACCGTGTCGTGGCGCCCGAGGCGCTGCAAGAGACAGTGATGGAGATGGCGCGAAAGATCGCGTCGAAATCCAGTATGACGCTCGCCACGGGCAAGCGCGCCTACTATGCTCAGCGGGAAATGACGCTCGCCAGCGCCTACGACTACGCCTCTGGTGTGATGGTTGATAATATGCTGGCGCAAGACGCGCGCGAAGGCATCGGTGCCTTCATCGAAAAACGCGCGCCCCAATGGCAGGACGTATGACACCATGACAGCGAACCCCTACAACACCGATCTGGACCGCAACCCGGCAAACCATCAGCCGCTGACACCTTTGACGTTTCTGGAACGCGCGGCCTCGGTCTTTCCGGATCACACGGCAATCGTGCATGGCGCGTTGCGGCGTGATTATGCCGAGTTCTACGCGCGGTCGCGCCAGCTGGCCTCCGCTCTGGCGCAGCACGGCATCGGGCGTGGTGACACGGTGTCGGCCCTGCTGTCCAATACGCCTGCAATGCTTGAATGCCACTACGGCGTTCCCATGTGCGGCGGTGTCTTGCATTCCATCAACACCCGTCTCGATGCATCGGTGATCGCGTTTCAGCTGGACCATGCCCTGTCCAACATCGTCATCGTTGACCGCGAATTCATGCCCTTGATGCAGGACGCACTGGCGCTGGCCGATGTGAAGCCACTGGTGATCCAATACGACGATGCGGAATTCGAGGGGCCCGCCCTCGCGGCAGATGCGCAGGACTACGAGGATTTCCTGTCGGCGGGCGATCCCGATTTCGACTGGCTCATGCCGCTGGACGAATGGGACGCGATTTCGATCAACTACACCTCCGGAACAACGGGGGATCCGAAGGGTGTCGTTTCGCACCACCGGGGGGCCTATCTGTTGGCGCAGGGGAATGCGTTGACGACCTCGATGGCGAAACATGCGGTCTATCTGTGGACGCTGCCCATGTTTCACTGCAACGGCTGGTGTTTCCCTTGGACGCTGTCAGCGATCATCGGGACCCATGTCTGCCTGCGCCAGGTGCGGGCAGAGCCAATCTGGAACGCCTTGGCCGATGAGGGTGTGACGCATCTATGCGGCGCGCCTATTGTCATGTCGTTGATGATCTCGGCCCCCGAGGAACAAAAGCGCAGGCTCGATCAAACCGTGCAGTTCTTTACCGCTGCCGCCCCGCCGCCGGAAAAACTGCTGGCCGACATGAAAACCGCAGGCTTTGATGTAACGCATCTTTACGGGCTTACAGAAACCTACGGTCCTGCCGTGGTGAATGACTGGCATCAGAGCTGGTCCGATCTGCCGCCCGCCGAACAGGCCAGGCTGAAATCGCGCCAGGGCGTGCGCTATCTGCCGCTTGAAGGACTGGACGTCCTTGATCCCGAAACAATGCTGCCGGTGCCGCGTGACGGAAAAACCATGGGCGAGGTCATGTTTCGCGGCAACGTCGTGATGAAAGGTTATTTTCGCAACCCGAAAGCCACGCAGGAGGCATTCGCCGGCGGCTGGTTCCACTCCGGCGATCTGGGCGTGCGGCACGCGGACGGCTATATTCAGCTCAAGGACCGTTCCAAGGACATCATCATTTCGGGCGGTGAGAATATTTCATCCATCGAGGTGGAAGAAGCGCTCTATCGCCACCCGGCGATTGAGATTGCCGCCGTGGTTGCCATGCCCCACGAAAAATGGGGCGAGACGCCCTGTGCTTTTGTCGAATTGGCCGCGGGGAAAACCGTGGATGCCGCCAGTTTGACCGCTTGGTGCAGGGACCAGCTGGCACCCTACAAAGTGCCCGGACGGTTCGTATTCATGCCGATTCCGCGCACCTCCACGGGCAAGATCCAGAAATTCATCTTGCGCGACCAAGCCAGAGAGATCGCGCAAAACCCAAATGCAGGTCAATTGTCTCCGGCTCAATAGGCCGGAGCTTTTCTTGCCCCATCGGCTTCTCATTCTGGATGGATGTCCCGCGGGGTGCACCCTGCGTCGAGCACCACGGCCACCCAGTTCACGTCCAGCGAAAGCCCTTGCGCCAAGAGCCACATCTCTTGCAACCGGTAGGCCGGGAGTTCCTGTGCAGCCGGGCAATACCAGTGCTGTGGCGCCTGCCGGTGATGAGAAAGCTCGTGCAGTAGAACAGCCACATCTTCTGCCCTGCGTGGATTCCAGGGCTGCACAAGCAAGATCTCGGACCGGTCCGGATCATAGAGACCGCGAAGACGACCGCGCTGAAAACTCGCCGTCGCACCTTGGCGCGCCGCAGCCTCCCAAGCCGTGACAAGGCGCACGCGCGGGGCCGCATCGCGACGCGGCCAGACTGTGTGCGCATCGAGCCAAGCCTCGAGCGAGGCGACAAGCGTAGCCATGTCTTCCGCTTGCTGCCATTCGGCTATCGACGCAGGCGTCGCGCTCTCGGCGCGTGGCAGCGTTGGGCACAAAGCTATCAGGGCCATGGCGAGTGCCATGGCGCGGCGGGAGCGATACATAAGTCCCTCCAATGCAGGATTTTGAAATTTGGTATCCCGATGCTACAATGCGGGCCTAAAGGTTCCGAACGATCACTTTTCAGGCTCGCGTGAGCTCAGTTCAGGCAGAAAGATGGGACGTAGGCTTCCTCCATTCGCAGCCGTCCGCGCCTTTGAGGCCACAGCACGGCACATGTCGGTCAAGGCCGCGGCGAGCGAACTGTGCCTGACGCCCTCGGCTGTCAGCCACCAGATCAAGGCGCTGGAGGAGTTTCTCGATACGCTGCTCTTCGAGCGATCCGGCAACCGCATCGCGCTTACCCTCACGGGAGAGGCCTATGCCGGAAAACTCATTCACCTGCTGGATGCGCTCACCGAGGAAACCGAGGCCGTATGCGGGGCGCCGAGACCCTTGCGGGTCCTGTCGACGCCGGGCTTTGCGGCGCGTTGGCTGGTGCCGCGTCTGCCAAAGCTTGAGTTCGCCCGCGATATCCGCCTGCGCGTCTCGAACGGCGCGCCGTCGCTCGACTTCACCACGAATGACGCGGACGTTGTGATTCAATGGTCCGACCGCTCAACGCCCGGCTTGCGCGTCGAGCCGCTGATGGCCTCGGCACGGTACCCGGTAATCTCTCCGGCATTGCGGGAGCGCGAAAACGTGCGTCACCCTGAGGATTTGCTGCGCCTCACGCTCTTCTACGACGAGACGGACGATGCCTGGCCAGAATGGTTCGCTGCGGCGGGCCTTCCCGCGGCTGATCTGCCGCCAGGGCCGACTTATCCCAACTGCGAGTTGTCGACGACCATGGTCGAGCAGCAACAGGGCGTGTCGCTGGCCTACGACGCCGTGGTCCGAGGCACGATCGCTTCGGGACGATTGCAGCGCCTTTTCGATGTGACCACTCTGCCCATGTCGATCTATGCCATCGCCTGTCCCGAAGCCCGAGCAGATGACGTAAGGATCGCCGCGTTTCGAAGCTGGTTGCGCGCGGAGGCCGAGGCCGAGCGCGTCTTGCCAAAGCACCTCACGCAGGCGGCAGAGTGATCCGGTCAGAAGCTATCGTCTGCATGACGATGTAGATCAGGCAACCGCGGCGGTCGGCGGCTTCGTCCGCTGAGTGACCTCATCCAGGACTGAAATCGGGCACCCGCAGCCAAGGACCGCTAGACCGACGGCTGCCACAGCGCCGCAAGTCTGCTTCGGACCAAAGGTGACAAATGCTGCAATCTGAACGCGTGCCGACCTTGATGCGATCACGACGAGCCCGCCTTTCGGAAATCTACCCCGTAGCCTTCCTTGATGAATTTGAACGCAAGTGCGCATGGGACAACGCTTGCGAAGAGGATCATGCCCAGCCAGATCGGGCCTTGCGGCTGCCCGGTGGCATCTAGGATCGCGCCGGCTGCGGGGGGCGTGGCAAGCATGATGGCGTAGTAGATCGTAAAGAATACCCCCATGCCAAGAGCGCGGACCTCTGGCCGCAGGGCGAGACCGGCCAGCGCCATGATGACACCGGCGGGCGCCATCCCGACAAGCCCAAAGAGCAGGCTGGCCGCAAGACCGGCGCCGGGCAAGCTCAGCAACCAAAGGGCCATCACTGCCGCCGTCATACACACCGTCAGGACCAGATCGCGCCGGCCGTACCGATCCACGATCTGACCGCATAGCGCACCGGAGCCGATCATCAGCCAACTTCCGACGCTTATGACGCCCGCAGCGGCGATTGACGATTGTCCGAGGTTCTCAAGCACCTTCGGACCGAAGGACAGGTAGGTCACGTATCCCGCGTTAAAGACGCCCCAGGCGCTCGCGGCACAGAACACCAGACGCCATTCCAGCCGGGTCAGCCGCGCCGCACCGCCGGAGTTTGCGACCGGCAGGCCGGCCGGCGCACGATAAAAGATGAAGACCCCCACTGCTGCCAGCAGACAATAGACCGAGGCGATTTGAAACGGCGCCCGCCAGCCGTAAAGTTCGGACAGCCAGGCATGCCCCACTTGGCCCATCGCGATGCCGAAAGGCCAGGACATGACGAGGATGCTCATCGCGGTGGCGATCTCGCGGCCATCGAACCAGTCGGCGACCATCTTGGTGAAATAGAGATTGATGATGAGAAACCCGATACCCGCGATCACGCGTCCGGCCCCGATGCCGGCGCTGCCGTCCGCAACCGCAGAGATGAGCCCGCCGATAGCCAAGGCCATCAGCCCCAGAACCGCCATCTCGCGATCGGAAATCAGCCGCCCGAGGTATCCCGCCGGAAGTGCCAGGATCAGCCCCGGTGCCATGAACAGCCCGATCAGCAGGCCAAGGCTTGCGTAGTCCAGCCCGAAGGCCGCGATCAGACCGTCGCCGACGGAGGCCAGTGTCTGGAACTGAAACCCCATCCCGATCCGGGCAAGAAACAGCAGGGCAAGGATGCGCCAGCGCATTACGCCCAACCGAGCCCGCGCAGCGCCTGCACGTCGTTCCAGATCTTGGTCATATGGGCGATCTTGTCCCCGTCGAATTGCATGACATAGGCGTAGTCGGACATGACGGCCTTGCCGGTCGGTGCCACCGGTCCCCCGGGGCCCGTCTGCGTGCCGTGAAACTCGGCGGTTACCACGGCGGTGACGCGCGCCTCATCCATTGCGAAAGACGTTAGCCTGTAGCGCCCGTCCTGCACTGGGGTCAGCAAGTCCTTCATCCACTCGCAATAGTCCGCAAGCGTCTTGGTCTCAGCGAGCGCGTCAGCCTGGCAGCTGAAAGTCGCGCCATCCGTGCACCAGTCTTGGCAGACATCCCATCCTTTGCCGGTTTCGCACGCATCAAAGAAAGCTTTTGCCGTATCGAACTGTGTCATCTGGGTTTTCTCCAAGCTTGTTTTCCAGAAGCAGCTTAAGAGGAAGTCAGAAAGGCCAAGTATCGTGCAGATGCTTTAATCTGCGAAGAAGTTGTGCAGTATCCCACTACAGCACTTGCTGGATTGCGTGCCGTGTCCACACTGCTCAAACTACATTTGAAAGAATTTCTACGAGGCGGCAGCCATGTCAGCACAAGTCGAATTAAGCCCGCGGGAATTGGAAATCGCACAATCCTATGCAGGTGGCGCGACCTACCAAAAGATCGCAGAAACCCTCTGCATTGCGCCATCTACCGTGCGCACGCACCTCGCGACGATCTACAGAAAACTGGAGGTGTCCTCGAAACAGGAACTGGCAACGCGGCTGAGCGGCGAAGTGCCAGAACCTCGCAACCAGTCCGAAATGACAGCAGTCATCTCGGAGCTGGCGCTGAGCCTCGAAGAAGCGATCAGCCGTGAAAAAGCACTTAGCGAGGTGCTGCGGATTATTGGCGCAGCAAAAGGCAATCTGGACGCCGTGATGCCCCTGATCCTGGGCCATGCGCTCGAATTATGTGACGCGGAATACGGCATCCTTTTCGAGTACGGGCAGAACGGAAAATTCCATGCGACATTCACGCTCGGGATTCCGTCGGATTTCAAGACATGGTTCGAAGACAAGGGCTGGTTCGCTGTGAGCCCTGAAACAGGGCTCGGCCGGATGGATGCCCAACGTGAAGTCATCAACATATTCGACGTCAAATCGGAGGCTATCTACAAGACCAACGATCCCCTGCGCCATGCAACCGCCGATCTGGGTGGTGCACGATCCTTCGTCGCCATACCGATGCTGGCCGCTGACGATCTGGTCGGCGCGTTTGCTCTGTACCGACAGACCGTCCGTCCATTCTCAGATGATGCCACCAGACTGGCGCAGCTGTTTGCCGCACAAAGCGTGATCGCGCTGGAGAACGCGCGGATGATCAAAACCATGCAAGACGCGAAAGCTTGACGCAGAAATCCCCGCGGCTTCAACAAGCCGAGCGACCCTGCCAGGCTTGCTGCCTTACTGGATGGAACAGGACCTTGCGAAAGCGGCCATCGATGCCAGCTGAGCGAATTGTCTGCAGAGCGGGTTTTAATTCTATTTCTTTGAAGCGAGAATCCTGCGGTCGCAGCAATTGCGAATAGCTTGCTCGGAAAGGCGCTCGCGGCCATATCAAACGCCACTCTCTGCGTGTGGAGCGTCCTGATTTCCGCAGAATCGGCGGCAGGTGGTCGCTCGCTCGGGGCGCGGGAACACCCTTGAGCTGCTGCGGAAGTACAGGTTGAACTCAGATCCCGCTGAGCTGATTTGGGCGGATAGACCTAAGCCGCCAACGGGATGCCGGTGTCAAGCGTAGGTCGGTCTACGCATCGATACAGGTCTTGTATGCTTTCGTACATGAGCCTTATTCCCATAGCACCTTCTGCCAACCCTCTGCTCCATATCTTCGGAACAGCAATTGGGCGATCTTTCCTCTCGGGACACGCAGAGAGGTCAAGATGTTTTCCAAACGTTACAGTCAAATTTCTCGCCGCCGGATAGCGTATACAGCATTGATGGCTCTATCGGTTGGTGCGTGTTCGCCGAACATTCACTCGAATTCCGAGACAAAGCCGCTGCTGGGGCCTCCTGTTAGCAACAACGCTACTCCCTATTCCGTTTGTCTGGATGAGCTGGCGAAGAACCCCGGCCTTCACCGGCCAACAGTCGCGGTTGGCAATATCGCGGACAAGACCGGCAAGCGGGCATACGACTCTGTCAACGATAGCACGGAAGTAACGCAAGGCGCTTCCGAGATGGTCATCAGCGCGTTCTTCAAGACGCGCCAGGTCAACCTCGCAGAGCGGCTCGACCCGCGGATCGCTCTTTCCGAAGAGCAGCTCGTCCAGTCGAAGCTGATCAAGAAACCTGCCGGCGAGGCAAATATCGCCCCCGCGCATTTCATCGTCCTCGGGGCAGTGACGGAACTGAACTATAACATTCAATCTAGTGGCGAGCGGCTGTTCGTGGCGGGCATTGGCGGCAGCAAGCGTGCTGCGGTCATAAACGTGGGGCTCGATTTACGTCTCGTGGATACGAGAAGCCTCGGCACGGTTTATGTCACAAGCCTGCAAAAGCAGATTGTTGGCGTCGAATATGAGGCGGGCATCTTCCGCTTCTTCGGCGACCAATTCGTAGAATTCGACTCCGGCAAGGTTCGCAATGAACCGTTGCAACTCGGAGTGCGATCGGTGGTGGAACTGGCGGTCTACCAGATCCTCACCGAAGGGCTCGGTTTGCCAGCAAACAGTCATGAAGGCTGCGAACCGGGAGGGGAATACCCCGAACAACCAGACCAACAAAACCAACCAAACCAATCCAACTCAGATGAGGAAACCAAACCATGAAAATCCAAAAAATCGCTGTCTCCGCAATCGCCATCTTCGCCGCGGCACCTGCCATGGCATTTGATACCGTGACCTGGAACTGGAACGCCGATGTCGTCTCGTCGGTCACAACCGGCGCCGTCAGCGATGTCTCTGTGGCGCCTACCGGGCTCGAGCAGGTTGAATCCGAGCAGACCACGCTCGGTGACTTTGCGGCGACCAGCACGTCGAACCTGATCACCAACGACGTGGTGAACCTCTCTGGCCTCGCTCTTGACGATGTGGTCGCCGTGGAAACCACATCCACCTCGCTCGGCAACAGCGCCGCGCTTACATCCGATGTGTCCATGCAGTTCGACATGAACCAGACCTACGGCGGTGTTGATCTGGCCCTCGGCACCGGGCTGACCGGGACGATCGCCGATGTATCGCTCCCCGGCATTCTGGCCGCGACTTCGATCACAACCGGTGTCGTGAACGGAACGGTCGACAGTGGCGCAACAGCGATTGCCAACAATCTGACCGCAGATCTGGTCACCACATCGGGCTCGGATGCTTTCCTGATCGGAAACAACATCCAGAACGCCTATGCAGTGGCGACGGCAAGCTCGTTGGTTGATGGCGTCATCTTTAACGACGTCAACGGTCTGGGCACGCTGGTTGATCCGGCTGTCTCTTCGGTCTCCACCGCTCTGGGCAACAACCTCGGTGTGACAATCGACGGGATCAACTGATCAGAAAACGCATCTGCTTCTTCTGCCTCTCACGATGTCCCTCCAAATCGAACGGCAAGAACAGATGCGTCCCGCGGTCCGGGGACGCCCCCCACCCCCGGACCGCCCCAATTATCGGTAAACGGAGATGAAGATGAAAAAGATGTTCGCGCTAAGCATTTTCCTTGCGCTTCCGCTCGATGTCCTCGCTGGCGAAACGACATTCGTCACCGGTTCGCGGCCGTGGAATTTCTCTCCGCGCAGCCGAGAGAGCCATATCACGATGCATATGCGTGGCCCGGAAGGATTGAGAGCACCCCAGAGTGGCGCTGCTGTCCCGGGCGGCGCGGGTGGGCTCGGCTACGTTTCCAACTCTTATGCAATCGGGAACTGGGTTCAGGTGGATATGGTGCTCGGTGATGGGTCGGAAGGTCTGATCATGATCGAGAACGACCAGACGAACAACGGCGACCAGCAATCCGTTTCGGATATCCTGGGCGAGCTGATTGAAACCTATCAGGCCGACGATCAGGCAAACCACTCGCAATAGAAAATGCGTTGTCGCCGTGCAGCTTGGCTAGCGTGCCATTCCAAGCAGAGGCGGAACGACTGGCAGCAGGGGGGGGCGGCGATCCGCGCCCCCTTTGTGCGTTCTCTCCCCAAAGGCTGCGCAGCGGGGCTTCCCGCCAGACGGCATTCAGCAAAACGCCGCGCGGCAGATTTTCAGTCTGCGTCCACGAACGGGCTTTGGGATTTAACTCAGGTTTGGTGCTGGAAAGATCATCGTGCGCGGATGTCCGCACCGGTGTCACTGCAAACCGTTTCTCGCGCCGGGCGCTGATATTCCGCTCGCGCGGGTTGGCTCAAAGAAAATTCTTGTCGCGCGCGATCATGGCAGCATGGGTGCGATTGCGGGCGTTCAGCTTCCGGCTCAGCGTTTTGACGTGAAGCTTGATCGTGACTTCCTGCAGGTCGAGTTCGCGCGCGATTTCCTTGTTGGATTTGCCTGCCGCAATTCCGCGCAGAACCTCTGTCTCGCGCTGGCTGAGATCGCCTGCGACCTTGTCTTCCTGCCGGAGGAAATCATAGGGGACGAACACCCCGCCTGCGATCATGAAGCGCAGCGAAGACGCCATGGACCGCGAGGCCATCGTCTTGGGAATAAAGCCCGCCGCTCCGGACGCGATGGCCTCTTCCGCGATGCGGCGCGACGCGTCGCCCGACATCAGCGCCACGGGGCGGCCTTGGTTCGCTTCTATCATCCGCGCAACGCCATCGAGGCCGTTCATCCCCGGCATCTTGTAGTCGAGCAGGACCAGATCGAAATCGCCCGCGCTTGCGACCGCGTCCAGCGCGTCGTCCAGTGACGCAACTGTCGTGACCCGAAAATCGTCTTCCTGCTTCAGCAACGCGGCAAGGGATTCCCGGACCAGATCGTGGTCGTCGGCAATCAAAAGGCGTAGTTCGGGAGGTTGCACAGCTGTTGCGCGTTCTTCCATGGTCGAGTGCCTTTCCGAAGTTGAATCAGGCTCATTTTCCCTATCCACGGCCAGTCTTGGCAAGACGGAGTGGGGCCTGATTTTTGTGATAGTATAAAAGAGGGAAAATTCAGCAATGTCACGGGCCCGGACGGATCGTTCGATGATCCGTTCGCTTTGGGCGACTATCCCAAAGTATAGTCCTGTATTCCAATGCTACGCTGACGGGAGCGTCGGCACATGCGATGGTTCTCTTGCACGTTCGTCTTATACCGGAGAATTCATATGACACTTGCACGACACCTGTTTGCCCTGACGCTTGCAGTCGGGTTGCCCTTTGGCCCTGCGACTGCAGAAGAACTCCCAGCCCCCACGGGCGACATTCTGTTGACGGTGTCTGGCAACGTGCCGGTCACCAATGTCGGCGACACGGCCCAGTTCGACATGGCCCTTTTGCAGTCTCTGGATGCTGTCAGCTTTACGACGACCACACCCTGGACGGTCGGGGAGCAGAACTTCACCGGCGTGTCCCTGAAGGATCTGCTCGACCGGCTCGAGGTGAGCGAAGGCACGCTGTCGGCCAAGGCAATCAACGATTACGGTGTCGATATCCCCATATCTGACGCGGTCGAGGGCGGTCCGATCATCGCCTACATGCAAGGCGGCAAAGAGATGTCGGTGCGCGACAACGGACCGCTCTGGATCGTCTACCCCTATGATCTGAACCAAGACTATCAGGCAGAGGTGATTTATTCCCGTAGCATCTGGCAACTCGACCGTCTCGAGGTGTCGGAATAAACTGCGTTGAAAGGCGTAGTGTACATGCATGACGGTCAGGACCGGTAAGTGATTGCTTCAGCGTTGAAGAAAGACCTTCTGAACATCGGCGTGGCGGTGATTGCGGTGGCCCTGACCGCAAGCGCCGTCACCATGATGTTCCTGGCGGGCAGTGTGCGACTCGAGGTTGATCGACTGGCCGCGGCCAACTCCGATGCGACGCAGTGGTCTTTGGCACAGACGGAAGTCGACGTGCTGGCCTTGCAGATCGCTTTGGCAGATGCGGTTGCGCAGGGCGATGCCTCGGCACTGGCCGATGTCCGGCGCAAGTTCGACATCCTCTATAGCCGGGTCATGACCGCAACCAACGCCCGCCAGTTCGCCGAACTGCGTCTGGAGCAGGGCGCAGAAGAAGCCCTCGAAACGCTGCGCGGTTTTCTGGAACGTCGAGTTTCCGACTTCGACGGCCCGGATCCTGCCCTCAGGTCCGTGCTGCCAGAGATTCAGGACGACGTTGAAGGGCTGCGCGAAGTGGCGCGGTCATATTCCTTGCTCGGTGTCGGCTTCTTCGCTCCGAGTCGGACGAAAGACGCGAAACGCTCGCTATGTTGCTGGCGCGCATCGGCCTGCTGATCTTCGCTCTCGTTCTCATATTGCTGGTGTTCGTTTTTATCCTCATCTGGATGATCCGCAGAAGCGCGAACGCGGAACGCGCGGAGGCGAGCGCCCGAAATCGCCTGCAAGACGTGATTTCCACGTCCATCGACGGCATCCTTGCGGTGGACAGGCACGGCCGCATCCTCGATTACAATGGCGCGGCCGAGCGGATCTTCGGCTACACCCGCGATCAGGCCATCGGCCAGAGCATGGCAGAACTGATCATCCCCGACCATCTGCGCAGGACGCACGAGGCGGGAATGGAACGGTACAACCAGACAGGCGAAAAACGGGTCGTCGGTGCCGGTCTGGTGCAGCTTCTTGCAAAGCGAATGGACGGGACTGTCTTCCCCGTGGAGGCGACGATTGCCTCGGTCGATGCGGATGGAGACGAGATTTTCGTATCTTTCCTGCGAGACGTCTCCGAGCGGATCGCGGCTGAAAAGGAACTTGTCGAGGCGCGGGATCAGGCCGTTGCGGGTGAAAAGGCAAAGGATGAGCTTATCGCCGTGATGAGCCATGAGATGCGCACCCCGCTGAACGGGATTATCGGAACCACCGAACTGCTGCAGGACACCACGCTGGGCGCGAAGCAGCAGCAATATCTGTCTGCGATCGAAACCTCTGCCGGTCTGCTGCTAAGCCATGTCAACAATGTCTTGAGTATTTCCAGCGCAGAGGCCGGGAAGCTTGACCTCAGGCCGAGCGAAATCGACCCCGAAGAATTGCTGAACCAGTTGGTGACAAGCCAGAGCGCGAGCATTTCGAGCAACGGAAACACCGTTACTGTTTCAGTCAAAGAGGGCCCGGCGCGGTTCTGGGCCGACCGGAACCGCCTTTTCCAGGTCCTTCTCAATCTTTTGGCCAACGCCAACAAGTTCACGCGCAACGGGCATCTATTCCTCGAGTGCGACAGCGCCGCCGACGGGAATATCGTGTAGTTTCGCGTGATCGACGACGGTATCGGCATCGCGGAAAAGGACCAGCCGCACATCTGGGAGGATTTCAAGACCCTCGATGCGAGCTTCGGTCGCTTGACGGAAGGGTCGGGGCTGGGGCTTGCCATCTCAAAGCGGCTCGTCACCGCCATGGGAGGGCAGATCGGCGTCGAAAGCGAACTGGGCGCGGGAAGCCTGTTCTGGGTCAGGCTGCCTGTGAGGGCCGCAGCCGGAAAGGCGCTGGAGGCGGGCCATGCAGAAACGCCCAACGCGCCAGCACCTTCGGGGATCAGCCCCCTGAGCGTCTTGCTGATCGAGGACAACAAGATCAATCGCCTCGTGGCGCGCGACATCCTCGAACAGGCGGGACACCGGGTTGTGGAAGCTCCGGGGGGGCGCGAGGGCGTGGAGGCCGCTGCAAAGGAGCCGTTCGACTTCATACTCATGGATATTTCCATGCCGATTATCGACGGCATTGCCGCAACACAAATTATCCGGGACGCCGATGGCCCCAATCGCGACACGCCGATTATCGCCTTTACGGCCCATGCACACGACGACGATCTGGCGCGCTTCCGGGCCGCCGGCATGGTGGATACAATCATCAAACCGCTGACCAAACGGTCTCTTCTGGATGCTTTGGACAGGATCGGACATCACCCGGATCCCGACGGAATGGAGGAGACACGGGACGTTTTCTCGGTTTTGTGCAAGCAGCTGGGTGAGGCGAGGGTGGGCGCGCTCATCGACGAATTCATAGCGGAAACAGACCGGCTCGTCGCCAGATGTCCGAATGCGATAGGCGCGCCAGAGGAAGCAGAAGACATAGCACAGCACGCGCATAACGCCGCGGGAACTGCCGCGGTGTTCCGGCTGGAGGCACTTGGCCTGAGCCTCAGGAACCTCGAAGTCGAACTGAGACAGGATATGCGGTCGAACTTGCCCGAAGTTGTCGCGTCCTTCACCAAGGAGTGGTTGCAGGCCCGAGCGGCTTTGAAACTCTCTGCGCAAGGAATGGCTGCCGAGGATAATGACACCGCGCGTCTCACTGAAACCCTTTAGGTGTTTTGATGATGCAGTGAAAACACCGGCCGTTTATGGTGATATTCACGCGATCAGAAAACCTCGGTGATCCGCAGCGCAACGCTTGGGGCACTGGCGCGCACTCGCCAAATCGCGCCGCTGAAAACGCCGAGATAAAGGGCGGGGTATCAAACCTGAGGCGCAAATAGCGCGTTCTAGTCGATCAGGCTTTCGCCGGTATACCAAAGGCTATGAAAACTGGTCCGAAGAGCGCGCGCACCGAATTAGATTTTGTGGGACAGTTTATCCAGTAACAAACACTGGAGAATGCCATGACCCTCTTCATCGAGAGATCTGACTTTATTCGGGAAGAAACTTCTTCCATGGCGGTTGGTTCAATCGTATGTGTTCAGACAGGTAATTTTGCCACTGCGCAAGGCACACTTGTTTGGGAAAAAGATGACATGGCATGTATCCGTGTCTTCTCGACGCATATTGTTGGCCGGCGTATTACGGCAAATCCGTCCTGTATTTCCTGAGGAGGCATCGGGCTGGGAAACTCTCTCTATTTAAGTACCCGTTTCCGGCCTCTGGAATGGAATACAGAACGTTCTGATTTTTCAGGGTCGCTACGCCCCCGTTTACAGATCCGTGGCGGCCAACATCTCTCCGCCATAGGCGTCCATCAACTCGGCTCCGAACTCCTCCGCGCCTTCTGTGCGCAGGGCAGAGATATGGGTTATGGCGTCATCGCGGACTTGGCGGCTCGGGTAGACTGTGACGATCGCAAACCGGTCGAGTTCTGCATCGACCAGCATTGAATGCTTCGCACCCAGAGCCAGAAGGCCGGGAAAATACTTTGCCACCATCAGGTCTTTTACGTGGGCCAAGCTCTCGGTCTCGCCAGTGATCCGCCATGTCGTAATTGAAACAAAGCTCATTTGATCTTCTCCCATTCCTGACAGCATTACACACAACAGCCGTCTAGTCCCGCACGAGCGTTGTCCGAAAAGCATTATCTTGGCTGTTCGGATTCTTGTCCTTAAGACGTAAATGCGGTCCCTTTCCTCACAACGGATTGAGTTGTCTTACGTCGGCGCGCGTCTTCGGCGTCGATCCAGTTGCAGTCAGGCAACCAAGCGCTCGCTGATCCGTTCCTCCGTGCTGACTGGAAGTGCAGGTGCCTGACATCAGTGCATTTGCCGCCGGTGGATCACGCCCTTGGCGGGCGGTTATTTCCGGAATGCTGCTTTGCCCGATCAGCCGTATGGGCTAAACCGATCCCCATGTCGGAACCCGCGCCGGTGCCACCAATTACCGAAGCAGTTCGGCGTAATCTTACGTCAATTTGGATCGAATTTCGCCCGTGCTTGAACCAGACCAGCTTCCGCCGACTTTGAACGCCTATTACAGCCGGGCGCGGGACGCGATGAGCCCGGAAAATCGCGCCTATTTTCTGGCAGGTGCGGGAAACGAACGGACGGTTGCGGCGAACGAACGGGCGTTCGATGGGGTGTCGATCACGCCGCGGATGCTGCGGAATTTGTCGGGGGGATCGACGCAGACATCCTTCTTGGGCCAAACATTGACGGCCCCCTTTCTGATCGCGCCCTTTGCCTACCACCGTCTGCTGCATCCCTCGGGCGAGGTCGCGACAGCCAAGGGCGCGCAGGCCCAGGGGATCAAGATGGTGCTGAGTGCGCAAAGCAGTGTGCAGGCGCAGAAGGTGCGATCTGCAGGCCCCGGCAGCGACTGGTTCCAGTTGCACTGGATGGGCAGCAGGCAGTCCACGCTTGAACTGGCGCAACTGGCGACGGACGCGGGATTTGACAGGTTGGTTCTGACGGTCGATGCGCCGGTGCAGGGGGTGCGCGACCGCGAGATCGAGGCCGGTTTCCGTTTGCCACCGGATGTGGGCGCGGTGAACCTTGCCTCCATTTCGCGGCCCGCTTTCGCGCCGCTCGAGGGCGGGCAGTCGATTGTTTTCGACCGCATCGCCCACAGCCTGCCGACGTGGGACGATGTTGCGTGGCTGATCGACGCGGTGGGGGTTCCGCTTTTGCTCAAGGGTATTCTGCACCCCGATGATGCGGAACAGGCGCAATCAATCGGGGCCGCAGGAGTGATCGTGTCAAACCACGGAGGTCGCGTTCTCGACGGGGGGCCTGCCACTCTGGCCGCGCTGCCTGCGATCGCAGAAAAGGTCGGGCCCGACTATCCGCTGCTCATGGACGGGGGGATCAGGCGCGGCGTCGATACCTTCATCGCGCTCGCGTTGGGGGCAAAGGCGGTGCTGATCGGCCGTCCTGTGGTCTGCGGTCTGGCGGTCGCGGGGGAGCTGGGCGTCAGCCACGTCTTGCGGCTGTTTCGCGACGAGCTGGAAATCGCCATGCTTCTGAGCGGCTGTGCGCGGATCGAAGACATCCGCCGCGACATGGTTCACCTGAAGCTGTAACGCAGCGGGATAATCAGGGCGAAGGCGTCACCGGCAAGATAGTTGGGCGGTGTGGGCATCTTTTCCAGACCCTCCACTGTCCTCAGCGCAGCACGATCGAGAATTTCCGAGCCTGACGATTTCGCCACCTCTGTCGATATCAGCGCACCGTAGCGGTCGACCGTGAACTTGACCTGCACCTCTCCTTCGATCCGGTCACTGCGTGCCTGTGGCGGATAGGTCTTCGCTTTGCTGATCAGCAGCACGATGCTTTTTTGCCATGCGCGGATTTCCTCGGTCTGCTCGGCGGTCAGCCCCTCGGATTCGGCCTGTGCGGTATCCGCTTGCGCATCGGCGCGCGGCCCCGCGATCGACTGCTCCGACGCTTGGCGATCTTGCGCGCCGACCTGACTGTCGACGTGCTCCTGTTCGGGGTCTTGCTCGGTCGCGATGTCTTCGGCGGTCTTTTCGGTTTCTGCCTCGGGCTCGGGCGCCGCGACGCCGAATTTCAGGCTGTCGTCCTCGACCTCATAGGGGATCTGGCTGAGGACGGGCTGTTCTGACGCCTGTGCGGCGTCCACGGGCTCGGGGCTTTCGGTCACCGTCGGGGCCTCTTGCGCCGCGTCCTGTGCAACGCTGTTTTCCTCCAGTGCAGCAGGTGCGGCGATGGTATCGGACAGATCGAACAGCATCGCACCGGTCACGCCTTCTGCCTTCGCATCGGCCGGATCTGCCTGTGGCGCACGGCCCATGACCAGAAGCGGCACCCCTGCGTGCAGCGCACCGCTCAGCAGAATCGCGGCACACCAGAAAAGCGGCATGGCGCTGCGGGATGTGTAGGTCAGGCTCATCTATCGGCACCCGCGTCGGTATCGCCCGCATCGACCGTGTTCTCGTCCAGACCCACCAAACCGATCTTCAGGAAGCCATCGGCGCGCAGAATGTTCATGACCCGGATGAATTCACCGTAAGGCACCGATTTGTCGGCACGGATGTAGATCCGGGTGTCACGCTTCTGGACGGTGGCGATGCCCACGTCGATGTAAAGCCGCTCGTGCGTCGTCGCCTTTTCGCCCACCGACAGCGCAAGGTCTTCGGTGATCGTGATAAAGACCGGATCGCCTGATCGGGCCGGGGCCTCGGCAACTGCCACCGGCAACTCCACCGGGATGTCGACGGTGGAAAGCGGCGCTGCGACCATGAAGATGATCAGCAGCACCAGCATGACATCGATGAAGGGGGTGACGTTGATCTCGCTGTTTTCGCCAAGATCGCCGTCGTCGTCACCGCGAAGCCGCGCCGCCATGACCGTTACTCCGCCGCGGGGGCCGATACGGACCCCAGCCGGTAGAGTGGCCTTTCGCCGCTGTCGCGCAGCGTGGCACTGTCCAGATCGCGCGAGAGCGTCCGCTCCACCAGCGCGCCGGCATCCGCGAGCATCACCTTGTAGCCGCCCAAACCGCGTGCAAGGACGTTATAGAAGATCACCGCGGGGATCGCGGCCACCAGACCGATGGCCGTGGCCAGCAAAGCCTCGGCAATGCCCGGCGCGACGATGGCCAGATTTGTCGTATTGCTTTCCGAAATCGAGATGAAGCTGTTCATGATGCCCCAGACGGTGCCGAACAGCCCCACGAAGGGTGCGGTCGATCCGACGTTTGCCAGAACACCGGCGCCAAGGCTCATGCGTCTGGCGGCCCCCGCTTCGATCCGCGCGATTTCCGACCCGACACGTTCCTTGATGCCTGCCTTGGCATCTGCGCCGGTTGCCGAGGCTTCGCGCTCGCGCAGCGCCGCGCGCACCATCTGGCCGACAACGCCTTTCCGGCGTTCGAAATGATCGCGAACCGCAACGAGCGAACCGGCCCTGTCCAGATCCCTGTAGCGCCGGCGCAGCACGGTGCGGTCCCACCGCAGGATCATGATCCGGGCCGCGAAGATGACCCACACGAGCGCGGATGCGAAGAGAAGCGACAGCATCACCGCCTTCACCACCCAGTCGGCGGCCATGAACATGCCAAAGGGCGACATATCGCCGTGCGCGCCCTGCTCGAAGAGCGCTGTAAGTGTCGCCAGATCAAGCGCGCTTGCTGGCCCGGCGGCCGCGGTGAACGCTGTTGTGGCGAAAAGGGTCGTTGGAAGCTTCATCGTTCAGGTCTCTGCCCATATGCGGATAAGGTTGTGGTAGATGCCGGTCAGGCGCACGGTTTCGGGATCGTTCGCGCCGATGGATGTGCTGAGTGCCTGAATGGACTGATCGAGGTCGAACAGGATCGTGCGGTGCGCGTCCGATCTGATCATGCTTTGCAGCCAGAAGAACGAAGACACCCGTGTCCCGCTGGTGACGGGGGTCACCTCATGCAGGCTGGTCGACGGATAGAGGATCATATCCCCCGCCGGCAGTTTGACGGTCTGGGCGCCGTAGTGATCCTCGATCACCAGCTCGCCACCCTCGTAGGCTTCGGGCTCGCTCAGGAACAGGGTCATCGACAGGTCGGTGCGCAGACGCTCCTGCGTCAGGGGGTTTACGCGGATGGCATTGTCGATATGCGCGCCGAAGGTTTCGGCCTCGTCGTACCTGTTGAACATCGGTGGCAGGATGCGCGCCGGCAGGGCCGCCGACAGAAACAGCGGATTGGCGGTCAGCTTCTGCAGGATGAATTTGCCCAGCGTCTGTGCCGTGTCCGACGCAGGCGGCAACTGCTGATTGCGTTTGACTTCCAGCGACTGCGGACCGGCGGTGTTCGAGCCGCTTTCCCAGTCCGCGGCATCGAGATGCGCGCGCACGTTCTGCACGTCTTCCTTGGTCAGGATCGAGGGAATGGTGATGAGCATAAAATACCTTCAGGGGCCTGCGGGCAGCCGCAAAGCTGCCCGCGTCGTTGGCGGCCGGTTCAGAACTTCATTTCCAGCGCCACGGAGATTTCGCGGCCCGGGGCGACATAGGTGAAGGGTGTTCCGGAACGATAGGCGGCATCGTAGACCGTCGTGTCCGCGACATTGGTAATGCCCATCTTGATGATCGCGTCGTCGGCGACCGCATATTCCCCCAGAAGATCGAAGGTAAAGGCATCCGGGATTGACCTGCCGTTGGCGGCAACGCTGCCCAGATCAATGGAACCCTGATAGTTGACGCGCCCGCCGATCATCAGCTTGTCGGTGACCTGATAGGTGGCCAGAATGTTGATCTGCTCGTGGGCCACGTTGGCCACCGACAGGCCGATGTTTTCGCCATCGGCGCTGTCCAGCACCTTGCTGTCCATGAAGTTCGCGCCGCCGAAGATGCTCAGCTTTTCGGTCACCCTGCCTGCGAGCCCGAGTTCGAGGCCGCGGATACGGTATTTCAGCGTGTCCGACGTGACCGCAGCACCACGGGGGCCGATATCCTCGCGCGCCTGATCCTTGGTGGTCTGGTAGAGCGCCGCCGTGAACAGAAGATCCGGCGTGATGCTGTATTTCGCCCCGATCTCAAGCGACGTGTTCTCTTCCGGAGCGAGCCCGGAGCCGCCGTCATCAAGGCCACCGTAGAACCCGCCGCCCGCTTCCAGCTCCTGACCGGCCGGATTTGTCGATGTGGCCGCCGCCGCATAGACATTCAGCCTGTCGTTGATGGCGTAGGTCGTGCCGAGGTTCCAGTTCAGCATCACATCGTCCCGCGACAGCGCATATGGTTCGTCGTCTCTCACGCCCGTGCGCTCGATGTCGTACATGTCGACCCGCAGGCCGCCGTTCACTTTCCACCGGTCCGACAGGGTGACAGTGTCCAGCGCGTAGAGCGACTGTGTCTTGACCTGTGTGGTCGTAACATCGGTTCCCAGTTGCGGCTGTTGGCCGGTCCAGCACCCTTCCGCAATGGGATCGGGATTGACCGCGCTGACCGTACACCCGCGCTGGCCCTCGGGCGGCAGGTAGTCTTCGCTGCTCAGGTTGGAGTAGCCAAGCCTTCTGATATGCTCGCGCGAGGCGGCAAACCCCAGCACATAGGTGTGGGTGGCGCCGCCAATCCGGCCTTCGCCCGCCAGCTCCAGCACATTTGCCAGAACCTCCGTTTCCTGGTTCCAGCTTTTGAAGCTCAGCCCGACCTGCCAATCCTCGGGATCGGTCGAACCGTTATCGATCAGCCTGCTCGGCGCGGTAAGGACATAGTCGTTGAGCGATCGCGAGGCCCGCAGCGTATTGGTCAGCGTCATGCCGTTGTCGAAGGAATATGTCGCCTTGGCGGTGCCCACGGTTTCCTCGAAGGTCTGGAAATCGCGCCCCTTCACGCCGTAGAAGGTGCTCCGGTCAATCCCGTATTCCGTGACCGGCCCGACGACACCCAGATCCTCGTTGTTCACATAAGGCACGCCCCAGTCAGGGGTCTGGTCGATCTTGGTATAGCTCAGGTTGCCTTCCAGCGTCAGCGCATCGGTCGCCTTGAACTTCAGCGCCAGTGCCGCGCCCTTGCGGTCGTCGATGACGCTGTCGCGCCCTGCCACTTCACCGTCCTGAAGCATACCGTTGAAGCGCAATTGCAGGCGGTCGTCGAAAACCTTGTTGGTGTCGATCGTCTGGCGCACGGTGGAGGCGTCGGTCACCGTCGTGATCGTCCGCGTGAAATCAATGTCCTGCGGGCTTTTCGAGATGACGTCGATCGCGCCGCCCGTAGTGCCACGCCCGCCGACGGTCCCTGCGGGGCCTTTTACCACCTCGACCTGTTCGGTGTTGAATGTCTCGCCTACACCAGTGCCGGGGCTGCGGATGCCATCGGTATAGGTGTCGTTATTGGCCTTGAACCCGCGGATATAGAGGTTGTCCCCGAAGGAATTGCCGCCTTCGCCGAAACCGAGGGAGATCCCCGGTGTCGACCGGGCCAGTTCGCGCACGCTGGTCGTTCCGGTGGTTTCCAGAACCTCCTGTGTGATCGCGGTCACCGTGCGCGGAGTGTCCTTCAGCGGGCCGGGTATGCGGCTGTTCGCCAGAGTGTTCGCTTTGAACGGGGCGTCCTGATCGACAAAGCGGCTGCTGCCTGCCGCCGCCTTGGCGTCGGCGCGCGCCTGGATCTCTGCCGTCTGGCGGGCCTCGCGCTCTGCCGCTTCCTCGGCGGCGCAGACGGGCGTGCCTGCCAGCGCCGATGTGCAGACCGCCGGTGCCGCTGTCCGGGGCTCTGCCGCGCGCCGTGGTGCGGGCCGCGCTTTTGCGGGGGCAGGGGCTGCCGGTCGTTGCGGTGCCGCTTCTTCGGTCGTCTCTACCTCGACGGTTGGAAGAATGATCAGATCCGTTTCCTGTGCGGCGGTGGACGTGGCCATGCAAGCCATCGCCAGGGAGGCCCCAAGGCCACCGGCAACAAGAGTTGAGTTTCTGTGAAGCTTGTCCGGGCAAGCACGATTTTCAGGGGGGCGACGCATAAGTCTCTCGCTTTGCAGATTATTTTTATGCTGGCCACGCGATCGGTGGTCTGCTTGTTCAACATCTCACCTCGTATCCTGACTATTTTAGTAAGTAAATATTAAAAACTTAGTAAAACACTCAGGAATCAAATTTTAACCTCGCAACGCCAGCATCGCGGCGGGGCAACCGGCCGTGATTCCGAAAACTTCAGCTAAAAACGAGGAAATGCGCCTTTGGAAAAGGCGCGGGGGCCGGGGCCTACGCGCGGAAACGCTCTGCCCTTAACCCACCCGCCACAACGTGAAGGCGTGCGCGCACGCGATGCGCCGCTCGGCGGGTACATATCAGCAGGAAGGGGAATCGCCGGTCGCAGCGCAAAGGTCACCCATCCGACCGCGCGGGCCGCAGGTGCCGTGGCAGCTCTGCGATGGGTGAAGCAGAAAAACGTGGTCGCGGGCCAGCACTGGTGCAAGCCCTGCGGAACCATGTCTCACAGCAGCGGCATGCCCGGGATCATCCGGTACAGCCGTTTCAGGATTGGCAGGGCCGCTCGCGCGCCCGTGCCGTTAGGCGGACTTGAGCGCCACCGATTTTTCCCTGCAGAGCCGCAGTTGCAGCGTATCCAGCGCGCGCTCGAACGTGCGCGTCACGCGTCGCGGGCTGCCGGGTTGGGCGCGTATCGGTCGGCCAAGGGTGACTGTCGCCGGGACATGCGTATCCCGATCCGGCAGGATCAGGGTCTGCCTGAGGTCCGCTTGCAGCATCTCTTCGATCTCGCTCCAGTATTCGAGAAGATCGTCGTTCGAAATGCCGATGAACGTGCCATCCCCGACGTAGGACATGAGCAGGCTTTCACTGTCGAGCACCTTGCTGATCGATTTCGTCATGTTGAACAGGGTGCAGGCGTACTCATGCGTCGTCATGTTGTCGTAATAGACGTCGAATTCGTTGTTGCGGATCGCGAACACGGTCGTCGTCTTGAGCTGGCTACGCTCGATCTGCCACATGTAGTTGGCAAGCGAATAGCGGTCGGTGTACTGACTCGCATTCACAAGCCGCAGCGGGTCTTCAAAGGCGAATTCATGGTCGCCTTCCACGTCCCGTCCGCTGCGCGCGAAGGGGTCGAGGTTCGGCATCTCAAGGACTTTCTTGAAATTGCGGGCTGTCAGCTCGATCCGCTTTCCGATGTCGCCGAGTGCGAAAGGCTTTGTAATATAGTCATTCGCACCCGCTGCGAAGGCCCGCTCGACCGAAGACAGGTCTGAGTTCGCTGTCAGCATCACGATCGGGACATCACGGTAACGCGACAGTTTGCGGATCTTTTTACACAGCGTGATCCCGTCCATGACCGGCATGGATATGTCGAGGATCAGAAGGTCGAATTCATTATTTCTGGCGTTCAGCGCTTCGAGGGCACTGGCGCCGGATGACACCGCTTTCACCTCCGGATAGCCCTGTCTTTCCAAAACTCTGGGTAGCAGGTCCAAAATCATCGGATCGTCATCAACGAGAAGAAGTTGCACGGGTTCTCCCTTCCTAGATATTTTTCAACACCTTAGTTTTTACTAAATATTGGGGTACCATCCGATTGTGACCTAAATATGCTGAAGCAGATGAATAATGACACGTTTGGCGGGAATCTGCTCATCGGGTGCAACCGGACGCGCAGGGCAGGGTCTCTATCGAGTGGTCGGACGGTGAAAGGCCGTTCTTTCTGAGCGTCACAAGGGGGAGTTGCAGAGGGCCAACGCAAGCCCACCGCGTGAAAAGCAGCCGGAGAGGAGAAGACCACCGTCCCCTTTGGCCTTGCCGGCCATGGGCGTATCGACCCGTCGGAGCAGCCCGAGTTTTCCCCGAACCGCAGCGATCTGATCCGGAAGTGGCTGAAAAGCCGACGAAAACTTTTATAAGCGATGCGGGCCTGCTGGCGATCGTGAGGCACGGTTTCTGGGCGCGTGGTACGGGCGCCGCGAGACTTGCGGATTTAATGGGGTGCGGGAATGGCTCGGACAGGGGCGACAAGCGGGCCCTGGCACCCCCGCAAGGCTTCCATTTTCGGAAAAAGGCATCGCCACGCCGGCTCTACAATTCCGAGGTCTCAGGCCGAAGACGCCATGACATACGCGCCGCTCCACAATGGGGGCCGAGGCCAAAAATTGTCAGACCTCTACGGCGACCAGTGCCACGAAATCGCCGATCTTTATCAGGCCGGGCACATGGCGCGCTGTCAGCAGACCGTCCCGCCGCGCGTGGCAGAGGGCGGGCGCCCCGCCGGTCCGGTCGGCGGGCCATATCCGCGCGATCGGCTGTCCTTCGGTAACGGGGGCACCCAGATCGACCAGATATTCGACCAGCCCCGCCGTTTCGGCAAAGGAAAAACAGCGCTCGTCGGGCATGTCCAGCGCGATGGTCTCGTTGCGCTGCGGTGTGCCGGACAGGATGCCCGCATGGATCAGCAGGTTGCGCAGGCCCTTGCGCGCAATGGCAGCGGTGCGCGCCGAGGCGGTTCCCGCACCGCCCAGTTCGGTCGTCACAAAGGTTTTGCCCTGCCGTTCGACTTCGGTATCGAACATGCCGACATTGTCGATCTCCAGCATCCTGACAGAGTAGGGCGCGTTGAAGGCTTCCATCGCGGCCATGCAGGCGGCCTCCTGCGTCTTGTCCTCCAGCACATGCGCTGCGGCAAAGGGCAGAAAATCGAGTGTGCGCCCCCCGGAGTGGAAATCGAGAACAATGTCCGCCCGTGGCACCAGTTCGGTGGCGATATAGTGGCAGATCTTCTGCGTTACGCTGCCATCGGGGCGTCCGGGAAAGCTGCGGTTCATGTTCGCCCCGTCAAGCGGCGAACAGCGCAGACCGGCGGCGAAAGCGGGCTGGTTCATCATCGGCAGGATGATGACCCTGCCGGTGATCTCGGCAGGATCAAGCGTTGACGCCAGTTCCTGCAGGGCAATCGGCCCCTCGTATTCGTCGCCGTGGTTCCCGCCGGTCAGAAGCGCAGTCGGCCCGTCGCCGTTCGCGATGACCGTGATCGGCACCATGATGGATCCCCACGCGCTGTCATCGCGGCTGTAGGGAAGCTTGAGAAAGCCGTGATGCACGCCGGCGCTGTCCAGCGGCACGGTGGTGCGGATGGGATTGCCGGTCATGTCTTGACGACCAGTTCGCGCGGCGTGGAGCAGAAACACTCATGACCGGTTTCGGTGATCAGGATCGGTTCGGTAATCTCCAGCCCCCCGTCATCCAGCCAGAGCGCGGGCATGAAGTGGAACGTCATGCCGGGTTCCAGCACGGTGGCGTCGCCGCGCCGGAAGGAAATCGTCCGCTCGCCCCAATCGGGCGGATAGCTGATCCCGATGGCATAGCCGCAGCGGCTGTCCTTTTCGAACCCTGCCTTGTTCAGCGTGGCGTTGAACGCGTTGGCGATGTCCTGCGCCTGATTGCCCGGACGGGCCTGTTCCAGCCCCGCCTCGATCGCGTCGAGCACGGCTGCCTCGGCGTCCTGATATTTCTGCGGTACCTCGCCCAGAAACAGGGTGCGCGATTGCGGGCACTGGTAGCGGCGATGCGCGCCCGCGATCTCGAAGAACGTGGCCTCGCCCGTCTGCATGGGCCGGTCGTCCCATGTCAGGTGCGGGGCCGTCGCGTCCATACCGGAGGGGGCCATGGGCACGATGGCGGGGTAGTCGCCCCAGAACCCGTCAATTCCGCGGATACCGCTGGCGTAGATCTCGGCGATCAGATCGTTCTTGCGCATCCCCGGCTCGGCCAGTTCAATCACCCGCCGGTGCATTTCCTCGACGATACGCGCGGCGCGCTGCATATATTCGATCTCGCGTTCGGATTTCACGGCCCTTTGCCAGTTCACCAGCCCTGTCGCATCCTTGAGAGAGGCCGCGGCCAGCCCCGCGCTCAGCGCGGCATGGGCGGCGGCGGAGTAATAGTAGTTGTCCATCTCGACCCCGATGCGGGCCTTGCCGAGCCCCAGTTCCTCCAGAAGCAGTGCCAGATCGGTCATCGGATGCTTGTCGGGGTTTTGCACGAAGGTGTCATCGTAGCCCCGGATGCTGTCGGCACCCTGCATGAATACCGTGCGTTCCGCGCCACGCGCGTCCATCGCGCGCCCCCACCACACCGGATCGCCTTCCTGCGTCAGGATCACGGCCTGATACACGTAGAACGACCACCCGTCATAACCGGTCAGCCACGACATGTTGGACGGATCGCACACCACGATCGCCTCCAGCCCGCGTGCGGCCATGACGTGGCGTGTCTTCGCGATACGGCGGCGGTATTCCTCGGTGGTGAAGTTCTTCTCGAAGGTGGACATGCGTGCGTTTTTCCCGGGTTATCGGCTCTGGGCAAAGCCTGTTGCTTTTTGTCGTCGCTGGCAAGTTTCGATTGCGCGCAGGGTCGCCGTGTTTCTTCTGATCACAGGGGGTGGAGAGCGCGCCCGATTTCAACTAGCGTCGGATCAAAGGACTGCCGTTTTCAGACAAGGATTCAAAGATGAGCACAGCCGCGACCAATGATGTTCTGACTCAATGGGATCATGACCATTTTTTCCACGCGTCGACGCATCTGGGCCAGTTCGCCCGGCGCGAGGTCGGCAACCGGATCATCACCGGCGCGAGCGGCGTCCACATCACCGACCGCGAAGGGCGCAGATCGCTCGATGCCTTTGCGGGGCTTTACTGTGTCAATGCCGGCTACGGGCGCAGCGAAATCACCGATGCCATCGCCGAACAGGCCAAGGAGCTTGCGTATTACCACGCCTATGTTGGCCACGGCACCGAAGCGTCGATCACGCTGGCGCGCATGGTTGCGGAACGCGCCCCCGAAGGAATGAACCACGTCTATTTCGGTCTGACCGGGTCGGACGCGAACGAGACGAACATCAAGCTGGTGTGGTACTATAACAACATCCTTGGCCGTCCCGAAAAGAAGAAGATCATCGCGCGCTGGCGGGGGTATCACGGATCGGGCCTGATGACCGGATCGCTGACGGGGCTTGATCTGTTCCACAAGAAATTCGACCTGCCGCTGTCGCAGGTCGTGCATACCGAAGCGCCCTATTACTACCGCCGCGCCGATCGCAGCATGAGCGAAGCGGAATTCTCGGCCGATTGCGCGGCCAAGCTTGAGGCGCTGATCGAACGCGAGGGCGCGGACACGATCGCGGCCTTCATCGGAGAGCCTGTGTTGGGCACCGGCGGCATCGTGCCTCCGCCCGCCGGCTATTGGGAGGCGATCCAGGCCGTGCTGTCCAAGCACGACATCCTGCTGATCGCCGACGAGGTGGTTACCGGGTTCGGCCGTACCGGCAGCATGATGGGATCGGACCACTACGGGCTGAAGCCTGATCTGATCACCATCGCCAAGGGGCTTACATCGGCCTATGCGCCGCTGTCGGGCAGCATCGTGTCGGACCGCATGTGGGATGTTCTGGTCAGGGGCACCGACGAATTCGGCGTTCTGGGTCACGGCTGGACCTATTCCGCGCATCCTATCGGTGCCGCGGCAGGGGTCGCGAACCTGCAGCTGATCGACAAGCTCGACCTGATTTCGAATGCTTCCGATGTGGGTGCCTACCTCAACACCGCCATGGCCGACGCGCTGGGCGCACATGCCAAGGTCGGCGATATCCGCGGCGAGGGGATGCTCTGCGCGGTCGAACTGGTCGAGGATCGTGACGACCGCGTTTTCTTCGATCCCGCCCTCAAGATCGGACCGCGCGTAGTGGCCGCGATGCTGGAGCGCAATGTCATCGCCCGCGCGATGCCACAGGGGGACATCATCGGTTTCGCGCCACCCTTCTCGCTGACCCGCGAGGAGGCCGATACGGTTGTCGCCGCAACGAAGGACGCCGTCGCCGAGGTTCTTGACGCGGGCTGACGGATTGGCAGTTGAACTCCTGTGTGCAGTCGGGCCAACTGGCCATCCACAGCGCAACAGGAGGAACCGCAATGCAGGACTGGCCGGCAGAGATCACGTCAAGGATCGGGACCGAAGAGCATTTCGGACGCGGCCCGATCAAGTGCTTTACCGACAGGCCGGACAGCCTCAACACGATGGTGGCAGAGGCGGTTGCGCGCAACCCCGAGGGGGAGGCGATGGTCTGCGACGACATGCGCGCGACCTACGCCGAGCTTGACGCGAGGGTCGCGGCCTGTGCGGCCGGGCTGGTGGGGCAGGGTGTTTCGGCGGGCGACCGTGTCGCAATCCTGCTGTCGAACGGGCCGGAGTTCCTTGTGGCCTTGCTGGCGGCGATCCGTGTGGGGGCCATCGCCGTGCCGATCAACGTCCGCGAAGGCGCGCCCGAACTGGCGCATATTCTGAACGATTGCAGCGCGTCGGTGGTGGTCCACGACGCGGAGATCGCCGAAAAACTGCCAGCGCCCGAAGACGTGCCATCGGTCAAGGCGCGCTACAGCGTGGGCGGCGCATCGCAGGGGTCGGCGCCGTTTGCGACGCTCGAGAGGACGGGTGAGGCTGCCGCGCCAGCCCCGGTGGACGAGGAAGATACCGCCGTCATTCTCTATACGTCCGGCACGACCGGAAAGCCCAAGGGCGCGATGCTGACGCATTTCAACATCATCCATTCGGCAATGCATTTCGAGCTTTGCATGAAGCTGGGCGAGGGCGAGAGGTCCCTTCTGTCGGTGCCCGCGTCGCATGTCACCGGTCTGGTGGCGACCCTGTTCACGATGCTGCGCACCGCCGGTTGCAGTGTCCTGATGCGCAAGTTCGAGGCCCGCGCCTTCCTTGAACTGATGGCCCGCGAACGGGTCACCCAGACGCTGATGGTGCCGGCGATGTACAACCTTTTCCTGCTGCGCTGCACTGTCGAGGACTTCGATCTGGCCGAGTGGCGCATCGGCGGCTACGGCGGCGCCCCGATGGCGCAGTCGACAATCCGCGAACTGTCGGAAAAGCTGCCGCAACTGGCGCTGATGAACGCTTACGGTGCGACCGAACTCACCTCGCCTGCGACGATCCTGCCGATGGGGTTCGGGGTGACGCGCGCCGACAGCGTGGGGATCTGCGTTCCGTGCGGCGAAATCCGCGTGATGGATACCGACGGGAAGGATGTGCCACCGGGCGAGCCCGGGGAGTTGTGGATCAAGGGGCCGATGGTTGTGCCGGGCTACTGGAAAAATCCCGAAAAGACCGCAGCGGAATTCAGGGATGGCTATTGGAAAAGCGGCGACATCGGATCGCGTGACGCGGACGGGTTCGTCCGGTTGCACGACCGGCGCAAGGACATGATCATCCGCGGTGGCTACAACATCTACAGCAGCGAGGTCGAGGACGCGCTGACGGCGCATCGTGACATCATCGAATGCGCCGCAATCGGCCGCGCCGATCCGGTTCTGGGTGAAAAGCTCGAAGTATTCATCTACACCGAAGCGCCGGATCTGGACGCCGACGCGGTCAAGGCGTTCAGCCGGACCCGACTGGCGGACTACAAGGCACCGGATTTTGTGACCTTCAGCGATACGCCCCTGCCGCGCAACGCGAACGGAAAAATCGTCAAGACGGCATTGCGCAACAAGGGCTAGGGCCGCGCCCGCAACCCGTTGAGAAGCGTGCCCGCAAGGGTGCGCGCGATCCGCTCGCGGTCGGCATCGGTCTGTTCGGGGCGCACGCGATACCAGTCGACCAGACCGTTCAGCGCCCCGATCAGCGCGCGGCCCGCCAGTGCCACATCCGTCACCGCAAGGCTGCCGTCGCGCTGGCCTTCCTCCAGCACAGCGCGAAATCTGTCTTCGTATCCGTTGCGCATGTCGATCAGCTGGGCAAGGATTTCGCGCTCGGCCGCGGTGGTTGAGCCTGACAGATACATGTCCACGCCCAGACGGATGCTGCGCTGGTAGGGCAGGGTGTCCATCATCACGCGCGCGTGGGTCGCTGCCATCTCCATCAGCTTTTCGGGCGGCGGACAGCGCCGTTCGATAATCGGCTCGATCGCGTCGAAACAAAACTGCATCGCCTGACGGTAGACGGCGAAATAAATCGCGTTCTTGGACCGGAAATGGTGATAGACACGGCCCTTGGTCGCGCCAAGCACGTCGGCGATATCGTCCATCGTGGCTTTTTCGAGCCCGCTTTGCATGAAGCACGTCGCGGCGGCTGCGATGATTTCCGACTGGCTGTCCGGTTTCGATTCGTCGTCCGGTTGTTGTGGTTGTTGCTCCATCCCGTTTTTCCGTACCTTCCGCAGGTCGCGGTGCCTTTTAGCCCGGCGTCCCTGATGCCCTTTGCTGGCAATGGACCGTGCGCGACCTAGCTCCTCCCATAGGCGATCGGCGTGGGGGATGGCGTGACTAATGGTTGTCGTCCCCCCAGCGATCGTCTAGACATACTACTGGGAATGTTGTCCGCGTAAACACTGTTGTCGACGCGGACGGGCCCGGCACGGGAGGGAGACCTGCGCCAAGCCCTCACAACCGGAGAAATCCGGAAGAAACATAACGTATGAAAAAAACCAAGGGAGGACATATCATGTCGATACAGAATTCATCCAAGACGGTCGCGCTCGCAATCGCGGCATCCGCGACAATCGCCGCAACACCGCTGGCCGCTCAGGAAAACCTGAACTTCGCCTACGGCTATCCGGCCAACTCCGCGATCGGGCTTGCCGTATCCGATTACGGCGATGCCGTCGCCGAACGGTCGAATGGCGAACTGGCCGTGACCGGTTTCGCCATGTCCCTGCTCAGCCTGCCCGAAACCAGCCCCGGCGTGCGGGACGGTCTGGCCGACGTGGGCTTCGTGCTGCCACCCTATTATGCCGCGGAATACAGCACCAACCTGTTCCTTCACGAGCTGAACCAGCTGATCAACCTCGCCGAAGAGCCTACCGGCAAGGAGCCGCTGGCCTTCACCGGTGCGATGGTCGAATACACCTTCAACAACTGCCCCGAGTGCATCGCCGAATTCTCCGCGCAGAATCAGGTCTACACCGGCGGTGGTGTGACACCGCTTTACAACCTGCTGTGCAAAGACGTGAAAGTGACCTCCGTCGCCGACCTCGAAGGCAAGCGTCTGCGTGCGGGTGGTGCCGGTTTCGTCCGTTTCGCCGAGCACTTCGGTGCACAGGGCGTTCGCCTGCCGGTGAACGAAGTCTACGAAGCGCTGGACCAGGGCATTCTTGACTGCGCAATGCTCAGCGCGCCGGAACTGACCAACTACAACCTGCACGAAGTCGTCACCGACATCACGCTGGGTGTTCCAGGTGGCGCGTTTGCCGGTGTGGCCTCGGCCAACGTGAACCAGGACAAGTGGCGCGGCATGACCGACGCGCAGCGTGAAGCGATGCTTTATGGTGGCGCCGTGATGACCGCCGCAACCACATGGAACTTCTACACCGACGACGCCGCTGCGATCCAGAATGCGCGCGACAAGGGCATCAACATCTACGATCCCGAGCCCGAGCTGCTGGCGGCGTTGAAAGAGTTCACGCGTCAGGACCTCGAAACCGTGTCGGCCCTCTTCACCGATACGTATGATGTCGAGCGTGCCAGCGAGATCGCGGGTGAATTCCCCGCCATTCTCGAAAAATGGTACGGTCTGGTCGCGGATGTCGAAAGCCAGGACCAGCTTCAGCAGCTTCTGTGGGATGAAGTCATCTCCAAGGTCGACCCTGCGACCTACGCCCAGTAAACCCCTTAAGGACGCAGCGTTCGCGCGCTGCGTCCTTTTTCGTGTTTTTCAGGAGGCTGCTCCATGCAAGCAATTGGCAAGGCGATTTCCGCCGTCGTCGCTGCGTCTTCGGGTATTGCCGGTGTTCTGGTCGTCCTTCTTGTGGCGCATGTGACACTTGATGTGGCAATGCGCTACGTCTTCAATACGCCGCTGAACGCCACGATCCTTTATGTAGCGTCATTTTATATGGTCGCCATCGCGTTCCTTCCTCTCGCTCTCGTGGAAGAGAAGGACATGCACATCTCGGTCGAACTTCTGGCCGAACGGTTCCCGTCCAAGATCCAGACCTTTCTGGCATTCCTCGCAACCCTGCTGACGGCCATCGTCACCGCGACCGTTGCCGTGCGCACCGGGCAGGAAGCGTTGGTAAAATACGCAGGCGGTGCCTATTCGATCGAGGCGGGCGGCAAGATCATCACATGGCCCACCTACTTCTTTTTGCCTGTCGGTTTCGGGCTGATGGCACTTGTCTCCGCATGGAAAACGATTGCGATGCTTCTGGGCCGTGACAGCGGTCTTGTCGCCCCCGAGATCGAAGACCCCTATCTTTCGAAAGCTGACTCAGATGTCTGACCTTCAAACCGCCGGCATCTTCATCGGGGTTCTCTTCTTCCTGATCCTGATCCGTATCCCGATCGGGATTTCGCTGATCGCCGTTTCCTTTGGCGGCCTGTGGTCGATGTTCAACTGGAACATCGCCTGGGGATCGCTGGGGATTGTCCCCTACAACTTCGCCAGCAGCTGGGTTCTCAGCTCGATACCGGCGTTCCTGTTGATGGGGTTTGTCTGCTACCACACCCGTCTGACGCAGGGCTTGTTCAGCGCGGCGCAAATCTGGCTATCCGGTCTGCCCGGGGGCCTCGCCATCGCGTCCGTTTTCGGCTGCGCGGGATTTGCGGCGGTCACCGGATCGTCGGTTGCCTGTTCTGCCGCCATGGGCAAGATCGCCGTCCCCGAAATGGTGCGCAACCGCTACAGTGCGGAACTGGCCACCGGGACAGTCGCCGCTGCGGGCACGATCGGCGCGCTGATCCCGCCCTCCATCCTGATGATCCTTTACGGGATTATCTCGCGCCAGTCCGTCAGCCAGCTTTTCCTCGGTGGTCTGACCGTGGGGATCATCACGCTGGCCGCTTACGTCACGCTGATCCTCGTGCGGGTGAAGCTGAACCCCGATCTGGCTCCGCCGGTCCACTCCGAAGCCACACGCCGCGAAAAGATCCGCGCGCTGGGCGATACATGGCCGGTGATCCTGATCGTGATCGGTGTTTTCGCGGGCCTGTTCGGCGGTGCCTTCACCCCGACCGAAGCGGGCGCAATCGGCGCCATGCTGTCGCTGGTCGTCGCGGCGCTGTACCGGACCCTGACGTGGAAGGCGCTGCGCATGGCGGTGACCGAAACGATCACCACCACCGCGGCGCTGCTGATCATCGCCGTCGGGGCGAGCCTTCTGACACGCTTCCTCGCGCTGTCGGGGATCGGTGATGCGCTGTCGTCCAGCATCCTGTCCTTCGGGGTGTCTCCGGTTCTGATCATGGTCGGCGTTGTCGTGGTGTACCTCGTGCTCGGCATGATGCTGGAGCCGGTGGGTGCGATGCTGCTGACCCTGCCCATCGTCATCCCGCTGGTGGATGAAACCGGCTACAGCCTGCTGTGGTTCGGCGTGGTGCTGGTGAAACTGCTCGAGATCGGCATGATCACCCCGCCGATGGGGATGAACGTTTTCGTCATCAAGGGGGTCATCGGCAACATGGCCTCGCTGACCACCGTGTTCCGTGGCGTGGTCTGGTTCGTCGTCGTCGATCTTCTGATCGTCGCGCTGCTGATCGCCTTTCCGCAGATCGTCCTGTTCCTGCCCGAAATGATCGGCTGACGCCGCGCGTCAATTGAAACAGCAAGGCCCCCGTTATCCGCGGGGGCCTTTTGCGTTCACGCTTGCGGGGCCTCTCCGGCAAGGACGCGCGCGACGCGCTCCTTCACCTCCGCGACGGCCTTTTCCTTCACCGGGCCGAAGCCACGGATGTCCATGGGCGCGCGGAGCAGCGTTTCGACATCGGACGCGGGCAGGGTGTCGCTGCGCTGGGCGACCGTGGCCAGCAGGGATCTGTACCAGTCGATCAAAGACCGCTCCAGTTTCCGGTCCGCTTGCCAGCGGAAGGGATCCAGCGGTCCGCCCCGCAGGTGCCGTGCCCGTGCCAGAACGCTGAACACAGGGCGCATCCACGGACCAAAGCTGCGCTTGCGCGGACGGCCACGCGCATCTGCGCCCCGCGACAGGATCGGTGGCGCGAGATGATAGTTTACCCGCGCCCCTTCGCCAAATTCCGCGCGCAGCTTTTCGGCAAAGGACGGATCGCAATGCAGGCGCGCGACCTCGTATTCATCCTTGTAGGCCATCAGCTTGAACAGCGATCTGGCGGCAAGGGTCAGCCACGCTTCGCGGTTGTCGGCGGGCAGCGCCTTGGCAAAACCATCGAGAGTCTCGCGAAAACTCGCGGCATAGGCGGCATCCTGATAGTCGGTCAGACAGGCAGCGCGGTGGTCGATCAACTGCGCGGCGGTTTGCGGCAGGGTCGCTGCGGGTGGTGCCAGCATATCTTCGATTGCGTGAGCATCGCCGCATTTCAGGCGCCCGATGTCGAACGCCGCGCGGTTCAGATCGAGGGCGACACCGTTCAGCCGGATCGCTTCGGCCATCGCCTCCAGCGTCACGGGCACGAAGCCGGCCTGCCACGCGTAGCCCAGCAGGATCATGTTGCCGAACACCGGATCACCCAGCAGATCCTCGGCCAGACGGTTTGAATCGAACGCCGCGACATTTTCCGCGCCCACGGCCTGCGAAACGGTCTGCACCCGCTCGGGAATGCGCAGGCGCGCGTCACGGTTCAGGACCAGATCGCCGGTGGGCATTTCCGCTTCGTTCAGCACGACGCGGGTGCCGGGGCGGAAATGGACCGATGCCTTGGGCGAGGAACACACCACGGCATCGCAGCCGATCACCGCATCGGCGCTGGCATCGTCAATGCGGACCTGGTTGAGGCTGTCCGGCGTTGCCGCGATCCGCACATAGCCCAGAACCGTCCCGAATTTCTGTGCGAAGCCCGTAAAGTCGAGCACGCTTGCCCCGCGCCCGTCCAGATGCGCGGCCATCGAGATGATGGCACCCACGGTCACGACGCCCGTACCGCCGACACCACCCACCAGCAGATCGTGCGGTTCGCCCAGATCGGCAAGCTGCGGGCGGGGCAGGGCAGCGGCCCGCGCGCTCCAGTCCACGTCGAGGGCGGTCTTCTTGCGCCGCTCCGCGCCTTCGACCGTCACGAAGCTGGGACAAAAGCCGTTGAGGCAGGAGAAATCCTTTTTGCAGCTGGACTGGTTGATCTTCCGTTTCGTGCCGAATTCCGTCTCGACAGGCTCGACGCTCAGGCAGTTGCTTTCGACCGAACAATCGCCGCAGCCTTCACAGACGGCCGGATTGATCACCGCAAACCGTTTCGGATCCTCCAGCGTGCCGCGTTTGCGCCGCCGCCGCTTTTCGGTGGCGCAGGTCTGTTCGTAGATCATGACGCTGACGCCGGGCACGTCGCGCAGCGCGCGCTGGAGCGGGTCCAGATCGGCGCGGTCGTGGAAACTGGTCCCCGACGGGAAATCGGAGCGGTTGAATTTGCCGATATCGTCCGAGACGATGGCGATCCGCTCTATTCCCTCGGCGCGGCTGGCCTGTGCGATGGCAGTCACGCTGATCGGGCCGTCCACCGGCTGCCCGCCGGTCATGGCGACCGCATCGTTATAGAGCACCTTGAACGTGATGTTCGCGCCCGCGGCCACCGCCTGCCGCACCGCGAGTGAGCCGGAGTGATACCACGTCCCCTCGCCGATATTCTGGAACTGGTGTTTGTGCCCGTTCCACATGGATGCCGCCGCCCAGGGCACGCCTTCGCCGCCCATCTGCGCAAATCCCACGGTGTTGCGCCCCATCCAGCTCGCCATGACGTGACAGCCAATGCCCGACGCGGCCTTGCTCCCGTCCGGTAGCTTTGTGGAGGTGTTGTGCGGACAGCCCGAGCAGAAGTAGGGCGTGCGCGTGGCACCGGGCACCATCAGCGGCACGGCTTCGGTCCGCAGGATTTCATCCGCACGCGCCGCCAGATCCAGCTCGGGAAACACCCCGTCCAGACGCGCGGCAATGATCGGCACCAGCTTGCGGGGGCTCAGCTCGCCGGTGAAGGGAACGAGCGGGTCAAGGTTTTCGTCGTGCTTTCCGACCATCCGTTCGGGTTTCGATCCGGGCCAGTCGTAGAAATGCTCCTTCAACTGGCTTTCGATGATGCCGCGCTTTTCCTCGATCACGAGGATCTCGCGCTTGCCGCGCACGAACTCCAGCGCGGCGCGGCGCGCCAGCGGCCAGACCATCCCGACCTTGTAGATGTCGATGCCCAGCCGGTTGCAGGTCGCCTTGTCCACACCCAGCAGGCGCAGCGCTTCCATCAGGTCCAGATGCCCCTTGCCGGTGGTCACGAAGCCAAAGCGCGCGTCTTTCACACCGTATATCGCGCGGTCCAGCGGATTTGCCTCGACGAAGGCCTCGACAGCCTCCAGCTTGGCCGCCATCCGCGTCTCGATCTCGGCGGAGGGCAGGTCGGTGGAGCGGATGTGCAGCCCGCCCGGCGGTGCGGTGAATTCGGGATGCACAAACTGCCGGTCCGCGCGCAGGGGCACCGACTGGCCGGATTCGACCGTTTCCGAAATCGCCTTGAACCCCACCCATGTGCCGGTAAAGCGCGACAGGGCAAATCCGTATTCACCGTATTCAAGGTATTCCGAGACCGAGGCGGGATTGAGCGTGGGCATGAACCACGCCATGAACGCCACGTCCGACTGGTGCGGCATCGACGAGCTGACACAGCCGTGATCGTCGCCCGCCACTACCAGAACGCCGCCCCGCGCGGAGGACCCGTAGGCGTTGCCGTGCTTGAGCGCATCGCCCGACCTGTCCACGCCCGGTCCCTTGCCGTACCACATGGAAAATACGCCCTCGACCTCGCAGTCGGGATCGAGCGTGGCCTGCTGCGCTCCGAGAACCGCCGTTGCGCCCAGATCCTCGTTGATCGCGGGCAGGAACTTGATCCGGTCCTCGGCAAGACGCTTGTTCATCCGCCAAAGCTCTCCGTCCAGCGCGCCGAGCGGGGAGCCGCGATATCCGGACACGAAGCCGCCGGTGTTCCACCCCGCCTCCCGGTCGCGCCGCGCCTGATCCAGCATGATCCGCACCAGAGCCTGTGTTCCGGTCAGGAATATCCGCCCCTCCGTCAGGGTGTAACGGTCGTCCAGCCGGTAGGGGGAAAGGGAACCTGCGGGTACATTCATTGCGCGAAACTCCTGTGATTTCCACTCAGGATAGCAGGGTGTGGCTGAAATAGGTGACCAAAAGAATTGCAAACGCGCAGTGATCCGGTAATTTCGTTCAGAAAAAGGCCAATTATGGATGAATTTCTCGACTGGACCGACCATGCGATACTCCGGCTTCTGCTGGCCGACAGCAGTCTCAGCAAGGCAGAGCTCGCCGAACGCACCGGCCTGTCCGCCTCGTCCTGCTGGCGTCGGGTGCGTGCGCTAGAACAAAGCGGTGTGATCGAGCGCTATACTGTCGCGCTCGATCACGCGCGGATGGGGCTGGCCTTCGAAGCGATCGTGCATCTGCATCTCGACCGGCATGACAGTGGCGGGGTCAAGCGGCTGTCGGACGCCCTGCGCGCGCGGGCCGAGGTGGTCGCGTGTTTCGCCACGACCGGTGCGGCGGATTACCATATGCACGTGCGCTGTGCCGACATCGCCGCCTACAACCGCTTTCTCGAAGACGTCCTGTTCAGCAACACCTCGGTGCGCAGTGCACAGACCAACGTCGTTCTGAAACGGATCAAGAGCGGTAGCGTGTTCTAGCGCCAGGGCTGGTGCGGATCTGGCAGCGGGATCGCCGCCAGCAGTTCGCGCGTGTAGGCCGCCTGCGGCGCATCGAACAGATCCGCTGTCAGACCTTCCTCGACAATCTCGCCCTGGTACAGCACCAGCACACGGTCGCACAGGCGCCGGATGACCGACAGGTCATGGCTGATGAAGGCCAGTGTCAGGCCCAGTTCCTTCACCAGATCGCCCAGCAGATTGAGAACCTGCGCCTGAGAGGAGACATCGAGGCCCGACACGATTTCGTCGGCCAGAATGAAATCGGGCCGCAGGGCGATGGCGCGGGCGATGCCCACGCGCTGGCGCTGTCCGCCCGACAGCTCATGCGGGAAGCGGCGCGCGAAATGGCGCGGCAACCCGACCATGTCGAGGGCCTCGTTCACCCGTGCGTCAATCCCGTCGAGCCCGTGCAGTTTCAGAGGGCCCGCAATGATACCGGCGACCCTGCGACGTGGGTTCAGCGATGACATCGGATCCTGAAAGATCATCTGGAAACGCCGGCGTGTGCCGCGCAGCTGATCTTCGGTCTGATGCGTGATATCGGTGCCGTCAAAGATGATCCGGCCGCCCGTCGGTTCAAGCAGGCGCAGCATCGCGCGGCCCAGCGTGGATTTGCCCGAGCCCGAGCCACCCACGATGCCCAGCACCGATCCCTTCGGCACGTCAAAGCTCAGCCCCTTGAGGATCTCGATGCGCGGCGTCGCACCCAGAAGCGGTTTGCGCGTCATGTCGGGCAGCGACAGGTACAGATCGTCTATCTGATACATCATCTGCCCGCCCTCCGGTCGTGTTCGTCGATTTCCTGCTCCACGGCGGCGATCACCTCCTGCGGGACCGGTTGCAGGCTGCCGGTGGGGTCGGTGTAGGTGGGTGTCGCGGCCAGTAGGGCGCGGGAATAGGCGTGAACGGGCCGCATGAAGAACCTTTGCATCACCGCGTCTTCGACCACCTTGCCCGCATAAAGCACGCTGAGGCTGTCGCAGACTTTGGACACCACCCCGAGATCATGGGTGACAAACAGCAGCGCCGTGCCGTGGCGCGTCTGCATGTCGGAAATCAGCTTCAGGATCTGCTTTTGCACCGTTACGTCCAGCGCTGTCGTCGGCTCGTCCGCGATGATCAGCTTCGGCTCTGCCGCAAAGGCCGAGGCGATGAGGATGCGCTGGCGCATGCCACCGGATAGCTCATGCGGATAGCTGCGCATCACACGGGGCGGATCGGGAATGTGGACTTCGGCCAGAAGCTCCAGCGCGCGCGCCTGCGCGTCCGGTTTGCGCCACCCCAGAATATCCACCAGCCGGCGGGTGATCTGCGGCCCGATCCGCTTGCTGGGGTTGAGCGCGGTCAGCGGGTCCTGCGGGATCAGCGCCGCCGTCGCGCCGATCCGTTTGCGCCGCGCCTGTGCGGACAGTTTCAACAGGTCGGTCCCGTCGAGCCAGATTTCCCCGCCTGTCACCTGCATGGCCGGGGGCAGGGTGCCCAGCACCGCCTTGCCGATCATCGACTTGCCCGCCCCGCTTTCGCCGACCAGACCGTGGACCTGCCCCGCTGCCACCCGCAACGACACATTGCGCAGGATGGTCGCACCGGTCCTCAGCCGGACGCTCAGGTCGCGGATCTCCAGATAGGCCGTCATCGCAGCACCGGATCGAAACGGTTTTTCAACCCTTCGCCCAGTTGCGAGAAGCTGAGCACCGTGAGAAACAAGGTGACCAGCGGGAAAACCAGCACCCACCACGCCTGATGCACCGATGTGCGGCCTTCGGAAATCATGCCGCCCCACGTCGGGCTGTCGGTCGAGATGCTGAGGTTCACAAAGCTCAGGATTGCCTCGACGATGACGGCGATGCCCATTTCCAGCGTCAGCAGGGCGATCATCGTGGGCAGCACGTTCGGCAGGATCTCGGTCAGCATCGTGCCGAAGCGGGTGCGCCCCGCGACCTGCGCCGAGGCGACGTAATCCATCGCGCTCTGGCTCATGGCTTCGGCGCGGATGACGCGGGCGAAGCGGGTCCAGTCGATGATCACGATAGCGAGGATGATCGACAACAGCCCCGGCCCCAGAACCGCGATCAGCAGAATGGCGAACAGGACCGGCGGAAAGGCCATCCAGATGTCGATGAAGCGGCTGATGATCCGGTCCGGCCAGCCGCGATAGTATCCCGCGATCAGCCCCAGCGTGCCGCCGATCAGGCAGGTGAAAAGACCCGCAACCAGCGCCACCACCAGCGCGATGCGGCTGGCGTGGATGATCCGTGACAACACATCCCGGCCAAGGCTGTCTGTGCCCAGAAGATACCCCGGTTCGGCGCCGGCCTTCCACGCGGGCGGCATACGGCCCAGAAACAGGTCCTGCATCAGCGGATCCTTCGGCGCGATCAGCGGCGCGAAAACCGCACAGATGACAAGCACCGCGATCCATCCCCCCGACAGCCAGAGGCGCAGCCCGATCGGGCGTCTTACATCCCCGCGCGCATCACGCATGGCGCAGCCGTGGATTGAGCACGACATAGAGCATGTCGACGAACAGATTGACCAAGGTAAAGATCAGCGCGAAGAGGATCACGATCCCCTGGATCAGCGGCAGGTCGCGGTTGATCACCGCGTCGATGGCCATGTTGCCCAGCCCCTCGTAGCTGAACAGGCGTTCGATAATCACCGTGCCCCCGATCAGGAAGGTGAACTGCACCCCGACCAGCGTCAGCGTCGGCAAGAGCGCGTTGGGCAGCGCTTCGCGGGTGATGACCGTCCGTTCGCCGTAGCCTTTCGTGCGCGCCAGCGTGACGTAATCGAGGTTCATCGTTTCCTTCAGCGATTGCTTGAGCAACTGCGCGATGATCGCGGCCAGCGGAATCGCCAGCGCGAGCGCGGGCATGAACATATGCCCCAAGAGGTCAGCCACCACGTCCAGCCGCAGACGCAACAGGGCCTCGAACAGGAAGAAGTTGGTGGTGAAATCAATGTCGAGCGCGGGCGAGATGCGCCCCGAAATATGGAACACCGGCCACAGCACCCCGAAGAGCAGGATCAGCACAAGTCCCCAGAGGAAATCCGGAACCGAGAGCGCAATGCCCGCGCCCACGTCCACGGCCCCTTCGGTGCGGCTGTCCCGCCAGCGCGTTCCGACAAGCGCGAGCGCGCCACCCAGTGCGACGGCCATCAGGAGCGCCACGATGGACAGCTCGAGCGTTGCCGGCAGGCGTCCCAGCACCAGTTGGTCAACGGGCTGGCGCAGCGAGATCGATGTGCCGAAATCCCCCTGTACAACACCGCCCAGCCAGATGAAGAACTGCTCGACGATGGATTTGTCGAACCCGTATTGCGCGTTCAGCCGTGCGATATCGGCATCGGTCGCACCGGGTGGCAACATCATCGCGATAGGGTTGCCGGGCACCACACGGATCACCACGAACACGATTACGGCCACGCCGAACAGTGTGATTGCCGTGGTCAGCAACCGAATGAGGATCGCTCTGAGGAGAGTCATCTGGGTTTGATTTCTTTATCTCTTTGCAGGGCGGTTCTGCCGCGGCCTGGCGCGTCGGGACGGCGCTGTTGCGCCGCCCCCTTTTCGGTTCTGGTGCGCCCGGTCAGCTGCGTGTCATCAGGTGGGGCAGCAACGCGCCCGAGGCATGCGGCACCACATTCACGCCGGCGACGTGTACGATTGGCTGGACGTATTGCAGCAGCGGAATGACCTCGGCGTTCTCCGCGATACGGCGGTCGACCTCTTTCCAGCCCGCGATGCGTTTTTCCTCGTCCGCCTCGCCCCAGAGCGGCAGGATCGCGTTGAACGTATCCTCGCCGTCCCAGACCGAATGCGGCGAGGGGCCGAACATGGCAAAGCCCGTCGATGTGGTGGGATCCCCGACCGAGTTGCCCCAGTTGTAGAACGCCGCCGGTGCCAGCTGGTCCGCTGCACGCAGCTCGTAGTGTTTGGCGATCTCGTAAACCTCGATCTCGGCCTCGATGCCGACACGGCGCCACAGGCCGACAATGGCCTGTACCATCTCGTAGTCCTTCGGCTTGAAACCGCGGGTGGTCTGGATCGTGAATTTCACCGGGTTGTCGGGGCCGTAGCCCGACTCTGCCAGCAGCGCCTTGGCCTTTTCGGGATCGTAGGGCACTTTGATCGTCTCGTCGTAGGCGATGTAGTCCGGCGTTTGCAACGTGTCGATCGGCACGCCGTAGCCCGACAGAAGCCGGTCGATGATCAGCGATTTGTCGATGGCATGGGCCGCTGCCTTGCGCACGTTGGGATCGGTCATCACCTCGATGTCGTTGAGGAAGATCATCCCGATGTCCGACACCGGCGCCGCCGTGCCGACCAGCCCGTCCTTTGCCTTCAGGCGGTCGAATTCCTCGTAGGGGATTTCCAGTGTGACGTGGCTGTTGCCGCTTTCCACCTCGGCCACACGGCTGGCGGAATCGGTCACGAACTTGATCGTCACGGTTTTGAATTCGGGCGCGCCGCCCCAGTAATCCTCGTGCGCTGTCAGCCGGACGAAGGCGTTGCGCTCGAACCGCTCCACCTTGTAGGGGCCGGACCCGACGGGGGCGGCCTCGAACCCTTCCGGGCCGACTTCCTCGTAATAGGCTTTCGGCAGCACGTAGCCGGTGAGGAAAGACATCCATTTGAAAAACGTGGGCTCGTATTCGGGCATGTCGGCTGTCACGCGATTGCCCTCGGCCTTCACGTTGGTGACCTTGCCCCAGATGAACTGGATCGGATTGCCGGTATCGGGATTGCCCGCGCGGGTCAGCGACCACGCCACGTCCTCGGCGGTCAGCGGATCGCCGTTGTGCCATGTGACGCCCTCACGGACATCCATCCAGATGCTCTTGTTGTCGTCGGACCAGCCGTAGTCGGTGATGATCCCGGAGCCGAAGCTGAGGTCGGTGTTCTGCGGGATAAACAGATCGAACACCGACTGGTAGAACCCCTGGATCGTCGGGTTCACCGCCGAGGGGCCGACCGTCGGATCCCAGGAGGGCAGGTTTACGTTATAGGCGATGACGAGTTCGTCGATGTCCTGCGCAAAGCTGGGCAGGCCCACGGTGGTAAAGGCCGCGGCGGCTGCCGAGGTCTTCAGCAGGCTTCTTCTGGACAGTTTCATGGATGTCTCCCTGTTGTGGATCCCGTTGGGTTGTCTCGTCATTTGCCGACGAGTTTCTTGGCGAGGAAAGTTCCCGGCCCCGCGCCGGTCCCACCGCCGGGCCAGACGGCCGCACCGGTGTGGTAGAGTTTCTTGATCGGTGTCGTCCCGTCCGCGTAGCCGCGGGCGGGGCGGTTGTGGAAATGTTGGTGCAGGTGGTGGCTGCCGCAGACCTGATCTCCGCCGACCAGATTGGGGTTGTCGGCCTCAAGCTCCTGCGGCGAAACGATCCGCTGGCCCAGAATGCGCGATCGTGTGCCCGGTGCGTAGCTTTCCAGAATATCGAGCGCGCGATTGGCAAACGGCTCTGCGGCCCCGGTCCAGTCGGACGCGTCGATCGTGCCCGCCGCATCGCCTTTGATCTGCCCCGACGCCATGCGCACCTGAAGCCACAGCACATGCTTGCCCGCAGGCGCGCGCGAGGGATCGACGACAGTGGGCTGGCCCACGACGATCACCGGCTCGTCCGGCAGCAGGCCCGCGCGGGCCTGTGCGTGGGTGCGTGACATCTGCTCCAGCGACGGCGCGAGATGGACATAGGCAAACCTTTTCAGTTCCGCCGCGCGCCACGCGGGCAAAGCGTCCATCGCCAGATGGATCATCATGGTGCCCGGCGCATGCTGGAATTCCTGCATCGCGCGGTCGTGGCGGGCATCGCCGCTGCCACCCGTTAGCCGCAGTAGCGCCGAAGGCGACACGTTGGCAATAACGGCCTTGTCGGCCTCGAACGTGGTGCCATCGGCCAGCGTGATGCCCGAGGCCTTGCCACCGTGGTGGTTGATCGCCGTGACATCCGCGTCGCAGATTACCTTGCCGCCGCGCGCCTCGATCATGGCGATCATCGCGCGGGTGGCGGTGTCGGCCCCGCCTTGTCCCAGCACCATCCCGAAGGCCTGGCCGGCCATCGCCTCGAGGTAGGGAAACACCGCCCCGCCCGCAACGTCCGGGGCGAAATCCAGATGCATCCCCCATGCGGCAAGCGTCGCTTTGATGTGCGGGCTCTCGAAGGTCTGGTCCAGCCAGTCGCGGGGAGACATGGTCAGGAAACGCCCCAGATCGGCGGTGCCCCCCGCGCCGCGTGCCCGCCACGTCTTCCAGCCTAAAGATGCAAGTGCACGTAAATTCATCGGGCTGCCCAGAACCCCCAGAATCGCGTCGGCTTCTTTCGGGAAATCCGCTGTCAGCCGCTGCCATGCGGCTGCGTCATGGTCTGAAAATCCGCGTACCCGCGCGGTGGTCAGCGCCGCATCGTTCGACACACCCATCCAGCGCCCGTCGGGAAACAGCGATGCGAACGGATTGCCAGTGGGCGCGAAAGCAAGGCCATGGCGCGATAATTCTGCTGCGTGATCAGTATGAAAGGCCGATCCGGCAAAAAGCGAGAGGTTCATCGCGGCCCAATCGTGCCGGAAACCGGGCAAGGTATATTCGCCGGACCGCACGGCGCCCCCCGGCACGCTGTTGCGTTCAAAAACGGCGACCTTCCATCCCCGCGCTGCCATGTGGCACGCGCAGGCAAGGCTGTTGTGACCGCTGCCGATCAGGATTGCATCGAGGTCTTTCGTCATATCTTCCCGCATTCTGTTAAGAAGATAATTGCAAATGCATATAATCCTGTCTAGCATTGAATCAGCAACCGGAGCGCGAATAACGCGCCCAAGCCTCAGGGAGATCAGAAAATGAGCGCATCGGAAGTCGTAGGCCAGTTGGGGGCGATGCTTGCCTCTGGCGGAGTGGAAGTGGTGGATTGTTCGGGCGTCTTGGGACCGGATACGCCGATCCTGCAGTTGCCGCCGGATTTTGCGAAGAACACGCCGAAGGTCGAGATCCACAAGATCTCGGAATACGACAATGACGGCCCTTTCTTCGCGTGGAACTGGATGGTTCTGGGCGAACATTCCGGCACGCATTTCGATGCGCCCCACCACTGGATCACCGGCAAGGATTACGATGACGGCTATACCGACAGTCTGGATGTCCAGCGGCTTGTCGCGCCGGTCAACGTCATCGACTGTTCCAAGGAAAGCGCCGAGAACGAGGACTTCCTGCTGACCGCCGATGGCGTGAAAGCCTGGGAGAAAGAGCACGGCGAGATCGGTGCCGGCGAATGGGTCGTGATGCGCACCGACTGGGACAGCCGTGCGGATGACGAAGCGAAATTCCTCAACGCGGACGACACCGGGCCACATTCGCCCGGGCCGACACCCGACTGCATCGAGTATCTGCTGAGCAAGAAGATCGTCGGCTGGGGCACCCAGTGCATCGGCACCGACGCAGGTCAGGCCGGCGGGATGGAGCCTCCCTATCCGGCGCACAACCTTCTGCACCGCGACAACTGTTTCGGTCTGGCAAGCCTTGCCAACCTCGACAAGCTGCCCGCGAAAGGCGCGATCCTGATTGCCGCCCCGTTGAAGATCAAGAACGGCACCGGCTCTCCGATCCGCGCACTCGCGCTGGTGCCAAAAGGCTGAGCGGCGTGGCGGCGGTCGATCACCTGATCATCGGGTCGGGCATCAACGCCCTTGTCGCGGCGGCGATGCTGTCGCGCAAGGGCGACAGCGTGCTCGTGATCGAACGCGAGGACCGGATCGGCGGATGCATGTTCACCTCGGATGCGGTGACGCGGCCCGGATTTCATCACGATGTCATGGCCGCGACCTTCGTTCTGTTCCTGACCGGACCGGCGCATGAGGCGCTGGGCGAGGATCTGGCAAAGCACGGTCTGGAGTTCTGCCACACCGCCACACCCACCGCCGCCCTGCGTCCCTCGGGCGAGGCGACAGTTCTGCACATGGACCGCGAGGCGAATGTCGCGGCCTTCAACGCCTGCGCGCCCGGCGACGGGGATCAGCACCGTCAGGATGTCGGCAAGGTCGAGGCCGACGCCGATTTCCTGTTTGCGCTTCTGGGCCAGCCCCTATGGTCGCGCCAGACGGCGGCCCTGCTGGCCAAGCAGGCGTGGAAACGCGGGATCGTGCCGTTGAAGGAATGGTTCGGCGAAGCGCTTGAGCCTTCGCGGGGCTGGCTCGAGACGCGCTATGACAGTGCGGCGGTTCAGGCGCTCTGGGCGCCGTGGGTCCTGCACGTGGGTCTGACACCTGAGGCGAGCTACGGCGGGCAGATGTCGCGTGTCATCGCCTTCGCGCTGGAGGCGGCGGGCGCACCGATCGTCAAGGGCGGCTCGGGCATGGCGGCGGAAGCCTTCCGCAAACTGATCGAGGCGAACGGGGGCGAAATCCGCACCGGAACCGAAGCCGCCAAGATCATCGTGCGCGGTGGAAAGGCGCGGGGTGTGCAGACCGCCAAGGGTGAGGTCATCGACGCCAGAAACGTGATCGCAAGCACGGCACCCGGGCAGCTCTACGACACTCTCTTGCAAGAGGCGGCGCCGCCGCAGCAGCGCAAGAAATTCCGCCACGGACGCGGAAACTTCCAGCTTCATTACGCCATCGACGGCGATCCCGACTGGATCGGTGAGGGGCTGGAAGACGTGGCACTGATCCATCTGACCGACGGCATCGATGCCGTCTCGAAATCCTGCAACGAGGCGGAGCGCGGCATGCTGCCCGCAACCCCCACCATCTGCGTGGGACAGCCACACCGGCTGGATCCGTCGCGATGCCCCGAGGGCAAGGGGATCCTGTGGCTGCAAATCCCGGACGCGCCCGTCACCATCAAGGGGGACGCGGCGGGCCAGATCGACACGGTGCCGGAGTGGACCGAGGCGATGCGCGACGCCTATGCAGACCGGATCGAGGGCATTCTTGCGGCCCACATCCGCAACTGGGACGCGATCAAGCTGGCGCGCCGCGCCTATTCCCCCGCTGATCTGGAAGCGATGAACGTCAATCTGGTGGGGGGCGATCCCTACGGCGGGGCCTGCGCGCTGGACCAGTTCTTTGTTTTCCGCCCCTACGCGGGGCAGGTCAATAACGCGACACCGGTCAAGAACCTCTATCACATCGGGGCCTCGACACATCCCGGTCCGGGGCTGGGCGGCGGGTCGGGCTTGAACGTGGCGCGGGGGCTGGGCGCGTGAATGACGCACGGCCCATCCCGCAGGCCCGCGATCCGCGCCTTGGCGAAATGGGGCTGGAGAATTTCCCGCCCTATTTGATGAACCGCATCATGGGCCGCTACAACGCTGCCCTCCAGGAAGAGATGACAGCGCTGGGCCTGACCACGCCGCAGATGCGGTCGCTGGCGGTACTGTCGGTCATCGACGGCCCGCTGATCCGCGATCTTGCGGTCTATGCGGTGGTACAGCCGTCAACGCTCAGCCGGGCGCTGGACGCGCTCGAGAAAAGCGGCCTGATCCGGCGCGAGACAGACACGACCGACAGCCGCGCGACCCGCGTGTTCCTGACCGAGGAGGGCCGGCAGGCCTATGACCGGATGTGGCCGCTGATGGCCACCGCCTACGGCGAGATGTTCAAGGGCGTCGAAGACGCCGAGCGGCAGGCGTTTATCGCCACACTGCAAAAGATACTGCGCAACGTGCGCGTTCACGATTTTTGAGAACGGAGGTTTCCCATGGCGGAACGGTCTTTCAAGGCTGAGGTCGAACACCTGCGTAAGGGCGAGGGCGATGTATTCACCGGTGAAGGGATCCTCGCCATCACCAAGGCGCTGTTGGAAAACGGTGTGGGTTATGTGGGGGGCTATCAGGGCGCGCCGATCAGCCACCTGATGGATGTTCTGGCCGATGCCGAGGATCTGATGGGCGAACTGGGCGTCCGGTTCGAGGCAAACGCATCCGAGGCCGCCGCTGCGGCGATGCTGGCCGCATCGGTCCACTACCCGATCCGGGGGGCCGTGACCTTCAAGGGACCGGTGGGGGTGAACGTGGCCTCCGACGCGCTGGCGAACCTGTGTTCGTCCGGCGTCAACGGCGGCGCGCTGATCATCGTGGGCGAAGACTACGGCGAGGGCAGTTCCATCATGCAGGAACGCAGCCACGGCTTTGCGATGAAATCGCAGTTCTGGTTGTTGGACCCGCGTCCGAACCTGCCCAGCATCGTCAAGGCGGTCAAAGACGGTTTCGAGTTGTCCGAGGCATCCAACACGCCGGTGATGCTGATGGTGCGCATCCGGTCGTGCCACGTGACCGGCAGCTTTGCCTGCCGCGACAACGTCGCCCCCGCGCTGACGATGAAGGACGCGATCGCCAACCCGCAGTCGGATTTCAACCGCGTCGTGCTGCCGCCGATGAGCTATATCCACGAGCAGGACAAGATAAACAACCGCTGGCCGGCCGCAGAAAAATACATCCAGGACAATGGCCTGAACGAGGTGTTCGGCCCCGAGGACGCGCGTCTTGGCATCGTGGTGCAGGGGGGCATGTACAACGGTGTCATCCGCGCGCTGCAACGTCTGGGGCTGGCGGATATCTTCGGCAATACCGAAGTGCCGATCTACTGCCTGAACGTGACCTATCCGATTGTCCGCGACGAATTCGACCGCTTCTGCGCGGGCAAGGATCACGTGCTGGTGGTCGAGGAAGGCCAGCCCGAACATATCGAACAGCAACTCGGCTCGTTCCTCTACAGGTCGGGCGCGTCGCTGAAGCTCTACGGCAAGGACGTTCTTCCGATGGCGGGGGAATACACCGGTCAGGTCATGCTCGACGGGTTGACCGCGTTCCTGAAACAGGCCGCCCCCGAGATGCTGCCCGATCAGGTCCGCGCACCCAATGTCGAGGCGCCGGAAATTCCCGACCTGTCCAAGACTGTGCCCATCCGCCCACCGGGGTTTTGCACGGGCTGTCCCGAACGTCCGATCTTTGCGGGGATGAAACTGGTCGAACAGGAATTGGGCAAGCACCAGATCACCGCCGACATCGGATGCCACCTTTTCGGTTCGCTGCCACCGTTCGAGATGGGCGGCGCCACCATGGGCTACGGCCTTGGGCCCGCTGCGAACGCCGCTTTCGACGGCGGCGGCGAGAGGCGCGCGATCTCGATCCTCGGGGACGGCGGGTTCTGGCACAACGGCCTGAGCAGCAGCATCGGCAACATGGTCTTCAACAAGTCCGACAATGTGGTGATGATCGTCGACAACTATTATTCCGCGGCCACCGGCGGACAGGACATCATGTCGTCGCGGGCCAGCAACGATACGAAATCCACCAACAATCCCATTACCAAGGCGCTGAAGGGTGTGGGCGTCGAATGGATCCGGCAGATCGACCGGACCTACGATGTCGCCAAGGTGCGCGATACCCTGCGCGAGGCGCTGACGACCGATTTCAAGGGACCGAAAGTGATCGTGGCCTCCTCGGAATGCATGTTGAACAAGCAGCGCCGCGAGAAACCCATCCGCGCCAAGGCCATCAAGGACGGGCGGCGTGTGGACGTGCCGCGCTTTGGCATCGACGAGGATGTCTGCACCGGCGATCACGCCTGCATCCGCCTGTCGGGCTGCCCGTCTTTGTCACTGAAAAAGCTTGATGATCCGCTGCGCGACGACCCCATCGCCCAAATCGACCAGACTTGCGTCGGATGCGGCAACTGCGGCGAGGTGGCGGATGCCGCCGTGCTGTGCCCGTCGTTCTACCGCGCCGATGTCGTTCACAATCCGAAAGGGTTCGAGGCTTGGCGCGCAGGGGTCAGATCGAAGGTCATCTCGTGGCTCCAGTCGCGGCGCGACGGAAAACGCCTGCGGCTCAGTGGCGAGGCCGTGGCGACGCAGGAGGGTGCGCGTGCCACACCGCAGCCGCCGATGGGGGCGATGACATGAACATGCTGGCTCCGAAATCGCCCGACGCTGCCGTGGGCGAGATCATCAAGATCGCGGTCATGGCCGTGGGCGGGCAGGGCGGCGGAGTCCTGACTTCGTGGATCGAAGGGCTGGCGCGCGCGCAGGGATACGCCTGTCAGGCCACATCCGTGGCCGGTGTCGCGCAGCGCACGGGTGCGACGATCTATTATATCGAGATGACACCGGCGAGCGACCGCCAGCCGGTTTTTGCGCTTGCGCCCGCGGGCGGGGACGTGGACGTCCTGATCGCCGCCGAGATGATGGAAGTGGGCCGCGCGGTGATGCGCGGTTTCGTCACTCCCGACCGCACGGTGCTGATCGGGTCCACCCACCGCGCCCTCGCGGTATCCGAAAAAACCGTCCCCGGTGACGGTATCGCCAATGCCGAAGAGGTGCGTGCCGCAGCCGAGATCGCCGCGCGCCAGCTTATCCTTGCGGATATGGACCGGCTCGCCGTCGAACAGGGGTCGGTGATTTCCGCGAGCCTGTTCGGGGCCTTGGCGGGATCGGACGCGCTGCCTTTCGCGCGCGAGGCCTTCGAGGAGGCCATTCGCGCGGCGGGCAAGGGGGTGGAGCCTTCCCTGAAAGCCTTCGCCGCGGGGTTCGATGCGGCCAAGCGCGGCGTCGCGCCCGCGCTCGCGGCACCCGTGCAGGGCGCGCGGCAGCTCAGCGGACCGAAAGCACAGATGCAGGCGTGGGAAAAGCTGACAGCGCGCGCGCAAGCGCTGCCGAAGCCGGTACAGCAGATGGCGCTGGCGGGGCTGACGAAAGTGGTCGATTTTCAGGACTGCGCCTACGGGGCCGCGTATCTCGACAGGCTCGACACCGTGATCGCGCAGGACAGCGCCGACCGTGACCACGCGCTGAGCGCCGTGGCCGCAAAGTATATCGCCAACGCCATGGCCTATGACGACATCATTCGCGTGGCCGATATCAAGACCCGCGCGCCGCGCTTTGCGCGCATCCGGTCCGAGATGATGGCGGGCGACGACAAGCTGGTCGAACTGACCGAATTCTTCCATCCCCGCGCCGAAGAAGTGGTGAGCCTGCTGCCCGCCAGGATGGGCGCGCGCTGGGAGGCGAACGAGAAGCGGATGGCGCTGGTGAACCGGCTGTTCAACAGGGGCCGCCGCCTGCGCACGCATACCCTGCGGTCGTTCATCATGCTGCATTTTCTGGGCGGCCTGCGTGGCTACAGGCTGAAAACGCGGCGCCACGCGGTGGAATGCGCCCATCTGGAAAGCTGGCTGTCACGCAGTCTGGATGCCGCACGGTCGGATTACGCGCTGGGCATCGAGATGCTGAAGAACCGCAGGCTGGTCAAAGGATACTCTGACACGCACGCACGCGGGCTCAGCAAATTCGCCACTGTCATGGGCGCTGCGGATCTGCTGAAGGGCCGCGAGGATGCCGCCGACTGGATGGCGCGCCTGCGCGAAGCGGCCTTGCAGGATCCCGAAGGCAAGGCGCTGGAGGGCGCGATCCAGACCGTGCGCAGCTTTGTCTAGTCGACCGGCCCGCAAATTTGCGCATAGGTGTCCGGCCGCCGGTCGCGGAACAGGCCCCACGCGCGCCGGTCGCGCCGCGCGGCCTCCAGATCCAGCGTTGCAACGGAAATGCCTTCCGCATCCTCCATCTCGGTCAGCACCGCGCCGGTGCCATCGGTGATGAAGCTGCCGCCATAGAACGTCAGCTCCGCCCCGACGTTTTCCACGCCGACCCGGTTGCTGGCGGCGACAGGCACCATGTTCGCCGCCGCATGTCCCTGCATCGTCCGTTGCCAGTGCCGTTTCGAGTGCACGTCGGGCGCTTGCGGCTCTGACCCGATGGCGGTCGGATAAAGGATCACCTCGGCGCCCAAGAGCGCCATTGCACGGGCGGCTTCGGGAAACCACTGGTCCCAGCAGATGCCGACGCCGATCCGGCCCGCGGCCGTTTCCCACACCCTGAACCCCGTATCGCCCGGCGTGAAATAGTATTTCTCCTGATAGCCCGGACCGTCAGGGATATGGGTCTTGCGGTAACGCCCCAGAACGCTGCCGTCGGCATCTATCATCGCAACCGAGTTGAAAAATTGCTGCGCCGTGCGTTCGAAGAAGCTGATCGGCAGAACCACCCCCAGCTCTTTTGCGAGCGCCGCGAAATGACGGATCAGCGGCGCCTCTTCGAATGGGACTGCCAGATCGAAATGCTCAGGCGACTGTTCGGAGCAGAAATAGGGCGTCTCGAAGAGCTCCTGCAACAGGATCACCTGCGCGCCCTGCGCCGCCGCCTGCCGGACCAGCGTCGTGGCTTTGGGGACGGTCTCGTCGCGGTTCCACGAACAGGCCATCTGCGTGACGGCGAGTGTAAGTTTCGACATGGCGTTTCCTTTCGTGCGGATCAAAGCAGGTCCTTGAGCCGGGCAAAGAGTTCACCCTGCGAGGAAAGCTGCAGTTTGCGGTAAAGATTTCGGCGGTGCACCTTCGCGGTTTCGCGCGAGATCCCCAGCTTGAGCGCCGATGAGGCGTTCGAATGGCCCCGCATCACAAGTGCCGCGATCTGTGCTTCGCGGCGGGTCAGATCGACACGGTCACGCGCCGCGATCTCGGCGCGGATGATGTCGGGCAGGGTGGGGGTTTCGGCCTCCGGATGCATTTTGGTGTCGAAAAGTGCTGCCATATGCTGAAACAGCAGCTCGATCAGAAGCGGCCCGAACGTGCGCACGCAGGCAAGTTCCTTGGCCCGAAATCGTCCCGTGCGCGCCAGACGGCTGATCGAGACATGCGCGCGGTTGCCATCGCCCAAAGGCGCAAGCAGGCCGATTTCGTCGATCAACTGCGTATCGCTGTAGTATTGGATGAAATACTCGCTCGAAAAGAAGCGGTCGGGTGCAATCTCGCTCAGCCGGTACAGGCCGCCCTGCGCCGGAATGTCGGTTTTCAGATAGAAGGGATCGAGGTGGAAAGCGCCGTCAAGATACTGCGTCAACGCGCTGCTCGGCATGGTCGGCGGCAGCTGTGCGGCCAGCAGATCGGGCCGCGTCTGGGGGGTCATCCGCATCACGAGGAAGGTATCGAACCGCAAGCGCGCGCGCAGCACGTTGCGCAGATGCTTGCAAAAGGAATCGCTGCCGACATGCGCCATGGCGAGTCGCAGCCGCTCAACGTCGCGAGGGCGCAGGCTGACGGTCATGATACCCCTTCTGGCGCGGAAAATTGCTAAAAAATAACCCAAGCGGGTTATTTATAGTCAATAATCCCTCTGTGATCATAGACCAAATGTTGCATCTCATTGCCGGACACGCTTGGCTGAGGGCACTGGAAAAAGTCTGGGGGTCCATGTGTCAGTCGCGATCAGCGCTCAAAATCTACGCAAGGTCTATCCCGGCAAACCACCTGTCGTGGCGCTCGGGGATGCCAGTATCGACATTCGGGAAAATGAATTTTTCACGCTTTTGGGGCCGTCGGGCTGCGGGAAGACCACGCTTTTGCGTCTGATCGCGGGGTTCGAGACTCCGACATCGGGCACGCTGACCATGCATGGCAAGGATCTGGCCGGTCTGCCGCCCTACAAAAGACCGGTGAACACGGTCTTTCAAAGCTACGCCTTGTTTCCGCATCTGACCGTGGCGCAGAACATCGCTTTCGGGCTCGAGATGCTGGGCAAGCCCAAGGCCGAGATCACGCAGACCGTCGACGAGATGATGGCGCTGGTGAAGATGACCCAGATGGCCGACCGCCAGACCGGCCAGATTTCGGGCGGACAGCAACAGCGCGTGGCGCTGGCGCGCGCGCTTGCTCCCAAACCCAAGGTTCTGCTGCTGGACGAGCCGCTGTCGGCGCTGGATTTCAAGCTGCGCAAGGATATGCAGCTGGAGCTGAAGCGGCTGCAAACCGAAACGGGCATCACCTTCATCTTCGTCACCCACGATCAGGAAGAGGCACTGACGATGTCCGACCGGATCGCGGTGATGGAGGCCGGATCGATCCGGCAGATCGGCGGGCCGCGTGACATCTACGACCATCCGGCCGAACGTTTCGTGGCGGATTTTATCGGCGATACGAATTTCCTGCCCGCCGAGATCGGCCAGCCGACGGGCGACATGGCCGAGGCGCGGCTGGGATCGGGACAGACCGTTTCGGCCCGTCTGCCCGCGGGCGAGGCGATGCAGGGCAAGGTCACGCTGGCCGTGCGGCCCGAACACGCCAGCCTCGCGAAGGCGGGCGAGGGGCTGTTGGACGGTACGCTGGGCGAAATCGTCTATTTCGGGACGGACACCCATTTTCACGTCGCACTGGATGACGGTACGGCCTTTGTCGTGCGGCGCCAGAACCAGCCCGACAGCGGCGCGCAGATGGCCAAGGGCGACCGCGTCGCGGTGGCCTTCCCGCCCGGTGTCGCCCAAGTGTTGAGGGACTGACGCCATGGCGGGATCCGCCCCCCTGACCGCGCAGGAAGCCGCCGCACGCCGGCGCTGGCTGTTGCTGGCCCCGGCCCTGGCGATCCTTGTTTTCGCCGCCTCCGGGCCATTGCTGATCACGCTGATCTATTCGTTCCTGACCCCGGGCGACTACGGCGGGGTGATCTGGGCACCGTCGGGCGATGCGTGGTTCAACGTGATCTTGCAGCGCGATATCTTCGACGACACGCTCAGCTTTGCGGACGCGCATCTGAGCATCTTCTGGCGGTCGATCAAGCTGTCGCTGATGACCACGGTCCTGTGCCTGTTTTTCGGGTTCCCCACAGCCTATTTCATCGCGACGCGCCCCAAGAAACAGCGCGATCTGTGGATGCTCCTGATCATCATTCCGTTCTGGACCAACCTTCTGATCCGCACCTTCGCGATCCTCGAGCTGATCCGCAACGAGGGCACGGTGAACACCGTACTGATGTGGTCGGGGCTGATAGATGCCCCGATCCAGATGCTCTATACCGAGTTTTCGATCCTCGTCGGCATGACCTATGTCTACCTGCCGCTGATGGTGCTGCCGCTCTATGCCTCGATGGAGCGGCTTGATTTCAGCCTCGTCGAGGCGGGGTACGATCTTTATGCGACACGGTTTCAGGTGCTGCGCCGGGTGATCTTTCCGCTGGTGAAACCCGGTGTCATCGCGGGCTCCATCCTCGTCTTCGTGCCGTCGCTGGGGGCCTATGTGACACCGCGGGTCATGGGCGGCGGTAACCAGTTGATGCTGGGCAACCTGATCGAGTTGCAATTCGGGCAGGGGCGCAACTGGCCGCTGGGCGCTGCGCTGTCGATCACGCTGCTGGCGATCGTGATGATTGCCCTTCTGGCATATGTCCGCGCCGCCGGAAACGAAGAGGTGCGTCATGGCTAAATCCTTCAGCATCCAGCGGCAGACCGGTTTCACCGCCATCGCGCTCACCTGTTTCGTGCTGCTGTACCTGCCGATCATCCTGCTGGTCATCTATTCCTTCAACCAGGGCTCCTCCATCGCGATCTGGGAGGGGTTCTCGTGGCGCTGGTATCAATCGGCGTGGGAGAACGAGCAGGTACAGGAGGCCACCGTGCGCAGCCTGATCATCGCGGTCTGGGCTGCCGGCATCTCTACGGTGGCGGCCGTGATGGCCGCATTGGCCACGACCCGCACCCCCAAGTTCAAGGGCCAGAGCATGGTTTTCGCGATGATCAACCAGCCGTTGATGGTGCCCGAGATCGTCACCGCCGTCGCGCTGCTGATCTTCTTTGCGATGATCAAGGTCGCGACCGGCTACACGGGCCTTGCCTATCTGATCATCGCGCATTCGGCCTTTTGCATTCCTTTCGCCTACCTGCCCATCCGCGCGCGGCTTCAGGGCATGGACATGAGCCTCGAACAGGCTGCCGCCGATCTTTATGCGACTCCGTGGCAGGTGTTTCGCCGCATCACCCTGCCGCAGCTCTGGCCGGGCATTCTGGCTGGTGCGATGCTGGCCTTCGTCATCAGTCTAGATGACGTTGTGATCACGGAGTTTGTAAAATCCGCAGGACAGGATACGCTGCCTACCTACATGCTCGGCCAGCTGCGCCGTGCGGTCACGCCCGAGATCAACGCGATCTCGACCGTGCTGCTGGCGATCTCGGTCACGATGGTGATCGCCTTTACCATCCTGAGCAAAGTCAAGAACTAGAGCCTCAAGGGCCGACCCAAAAGCCAACAAGGAGAACCACCAGATGAAAAAGACACTCACGGCCATCACGCTCGCACTGGCGAGCCCCGCCTTCGCCGAAGGCGAGCTGAACCTCTATAACTGGGGCAACTACACATCCCCCGAAATGATCGAAAAGTTCGAGAAAGAGACCGGTATCAAGGTCACGATCACGGATTACGACAGCAACGACACTGCGCTGGCCAAGATCAAGGCCGGCGGCCACGGCTTCGACATCGTCGTGCCGTCGGGCACCTATGTGCCGATCTTCATCGAAGAAGGGCTGCTGATGGAAAGCAAGCCGAACGAGATGGAGAACTTCAAGAACATGGATCCCCAGTGGGTCGATGTGGAATTCGATCCGGGCCGCAACTACACCGTGCCGTGGCAGTGGGGCACCGTGGGCGTGACCGTGAATACCTCCGTGTACGACGGTGATATCAACACCGCCGCCGTGATCTTCGATCCGCCGGAGGAACTGGTCGGCAAGATCAACGTGGTGCCCGAAATGAACGACGTGATGGGCATGGCGATCCACTATGTCGGCGGCGAACAGTGCACCGCGGACAAGGACGTGCTGATGAAGGTGCGCGATACGCTTCAGGCGGCCAAGCCGAAGTGGATCTCGATGGATTACGGCATGATCGAGAAATTCGCCAAGGGCGACGTTGCCGCCGGTGTGAACTGGAACGGCGCGTCCTTCCGCGCGCGCAACCAGAACGAGGACATCGCGTTCGGCTATCCGCAGGAAGGCTATCCCGTCTGGATGGACAACGCAGCGATCCTTGCCGATGCGCAGAACGTCGAAGAGGCCAAAACCTTCCTGAACTTCATCATGGACCCTGAAAATGCCGCGATGCTGTCGGAGTTCGCACGCTACGCGAACGGCATCGCAGGCTCGGAAGAGTTCATGCCCGAAGACATGAAAAGCGCGCCCGAAGTCGTCGTTCCCGAAGAGCTGAAGGCCGCCGCCTATGTCGCAAAGACATGCCCGCCAGAGGCACAGAAGCTCTACACCGCGATCTGGACCGAACTCCAGAAGTGATCCGATCCCGCCTCGCCCCTTCCGGGGGCGGGGCTTTTCTCTTTTGACGAGGCTGAAATGACCCCCGACATCGTAGTCGTGAACGGCGCACTGATCCCGTTCGATCCCGCCCATGACGGCGCGACCGCATTGGCGATCGCTGACGGCAAGATCATCGCGGTTGGCAGTGATGCCGATATCCGCCCGCTCGCCGGTGAGGCAACCACGGTGGTGGATGCGGCTGGTGGCACCGTGCTGCCGGGGTTCATCGACAGCCACGTCCATCTTTTCGGGGGCTCTTCCGAGCTGACTGCGCTCAGCCTCTATGGCGTCACCGGCATCGAGGCGATGAAAGACGCGATCCGCCCCTTTGCGGCGGAAAACCCAGACGACGACATGATTTTCTGCGTCATGGCCGATTACATGATCCTTGGCACCGGCAAGACGCCCACGCGCCACGATCTGGATTCCATCCTGTCCGACCGCAAGCTTGCCATGTTCGCACCCGACCACCACACGGTCTGGGCCAACACCATGGCGCTTGAGGCTGCGGGTCTTTTGCAAGGCGGCACCGTCGACGCGGGTTCCGAGATCGTGATGGGCGATGACGGCCTCGCCTCGGGCGAACTGCTGGAGCCCGGCGCCTACAGCCCGATCCTGAAGATGACCCGCAACGGCGGGCGCGAGATGCTTGGCCTGACCACGGGCAAGGATCCCGATCCCGCCCCTGATGCCGCCGCGCGGCAGATGGACAAGGACACCATCGCCGCCGGCCTCGCCCATTGCGCGGCGCAGGGCATCACATCCCTGCATCTGATGGACGGCAACCGTTACCAGCTTGAACTGCTGACCGAGCTTGAGGCCGAGGGCCGTCTGCTGTGCCGCTGCGAGGTTCCGTTTCACCTCAAAGGGACCGATCCGGTCAGCCGCCTGACCGAAGAGGCGCCGAAGATGCGGTCGGAGTATACCGGTGACATGGTGCGCTGTGCGCATGTGAAGATGTTCATCGACGGCGTGATCGAAAGCGGCACCGCGCTCATGCTCGATCCCTATCCCGGCACGCTGGGCGAGGGCGGCAACACGGGCGACGAGGTCTTCACCCAGGAGCATTTTGTCGCCGCCTGCATCGAGGCCGACAGGCTGGGCTTCCAGATCGCTGTCCATGCCATCGGGGATGCGGGCGTCCGCCGGACCATCGATGCCTACGAGGCCGCGCGTGACGCGAACGGCGCGCGCGACAGCCGCCACCGGATCGAACACCTCGAGGTCATGCACCCCGACGACATTCCGCGTCTGGCCGAGCTGGGGATCGTGGCGTCGATCCAGCCCGGCCACGCTCCCATCGGTCATATCTTTCCGTCAGATGGCGTGGGCAAGTGCCTCCACGACCACCAGATAGCGGGCGCCTACGCGTGGCAGGATATTCGCGATACCGGTGCGCGGGTGATCTTTTCCACCGATTGGCCGGTTATTCCCGTCGACGTGATGCCGAATATCCGCGCGGCCATCGCGCCGCTTGATCTGGGGCCGCTGTGGCGCGATCAGACCCAGAGCCTGATGGACACTCTGGCAAGCTATACCCGCGACAACGCGTGGGCGGAGTTCCGGGAGGACCGCAAGGGCACGCTCGCGCCGGGCATGATGGCCGATGTCGTGGTGATGAGCCATGACCTGACGCAGTTGCCGCCCGATGACATCGTCGCGGCGCAGGCCGTCACCACGATCTGCAACGGGCGGGTGACGTTCAGCGCGTGACGGGCGCATGCCGGGGCGGAACTAGAAAGGGTAGCGTGCGCAGCCGTGCAGTGCCGCGCTGTCTTCCTCGATGCTCCACAGGGGCGGCGTGACCTCCTTGCGGATCGGGCAGGGCAGATGCAGCACATCCGCGCAAGCCTCGGGCGCGCAGACTGTGACAGCGCGGCCCACGCCACCGGCAATATAGATGCCCGACAGCGCCATGTAGGACAGGGTCAGATCGCGCATCAGCCAGCCCAGCAAGGCGCTGTAGTCATCCACCACGGTCCTTGCGTCAGCATCACGGGCGTAGGCGTCGATCACCCTGCGCCCGTCAGGGACGGCAACGCCCAGACGCCGGGCGCAGAAACCGGCAAACCCTCGACCCGAAAACAGGGTCTCAACGGTCGGGTACTGCGCTGCGTCCATGCCGGATGCGGCAAGCACCTCTGTCACGCGGCCGGGCATGCTGATGTGTCCCGCCTCGGCCGCCGGACAAATGACACCGTGGGAAGTCTCGGCCACCGGGCTTACGTTGAAACCGGTGCCAAGTCCCACGACCAACCGCTGCGGCTGCCCGCCCGGTTGGCCGCTTCCGTTGCGGATCAGGCGCAGGTGCTCGCGTGGCAGCGTCGGCACCGCATGGCCAAGCGCGGAAAGATCGTTGAGCAGCACCGCACGCTCCGCCCCGCTGAGACGCTCCAGCGACCGGGTGTCGAAGTCCCAGGGGCGGTTGGTCAGCCGCGCCGCGTCGCCACGCACCGGTCCGGCAACGGCGACCGCGATCTCACGCGGCTGCGCGCCGGTAGCTGCCAGATAGCTCTGCAACAGGCTGTCGAAGCTGTCGGCATCGTCATTGGCAAAGCTGCGCTGCGTGCCGGCGCGCAACGCCCCGTCATCGCTCAGCGCGATGCGCGTGTTCGTCCCGCCGATGTCTGCCACCAAACGCAAGGTCATGTCTGTATCCGGGATGTTTGTTTCGGTCCGGCGCGATGATCGGCCATAAAAAGCTGCCCTGAATTCTCTTCGTTCGGACGCGGGCCGCGGGGCCCGCTGAGGGGCCCGGCCATGGTAGCGCTGACATTTGTATGCCGCCGCCACGCGCCTGCGTCAATGCGCAGCAAAGGTTTGCGGGTGCTGCCGCTGCGCGCCATCTGCGATATATCTGTGCGGACTGCCAGAACCTTGCACGGTTTCGGGCAAGATCGTGCCGCGTGCTCCATTATATTTTAGGTATAAAATATTTATCCTTGAAGCGTAAGCCGACTCACCCTAGCGTAATGGCGAGCCTGAGCATTAGGGGAGCATCAGATGCGTATTGCCTGCCTTGGCGGCGGTCCTGCCGGCCTGTATTTTGCGATTTCCATGAAGCTGCGTCAGCCCGACGCCGATGTTGTCGTTTTCGAGCGCAACCGCCCAGACGATACCTTTGGCTGGGGTGTGGTCCTGTCGGACGAAACCCTCGCCAATCTGGAAACCAACGACCCCGTCAGCGCCAAGACCATTCGCGATCATTTCGCCTATTGGGACGATATCGCCGTGCTCCATCAGGGGCAGAAGATGCTGTCGACCGGTCACGGATTCTGCGGGATCGGACGCAAGAGGTTGCTGCTGGTGCTCTATGACCGTGCGAAGGAACTCGGCGTCGATCTACGATTCGAGACAGAGGTCGAATCCGCCTCGCGCTACATGGACGACTTCGATGTCGTGGTTGCCTGTGATGGCCTGAACTCCAAGACGCGGATGGAATTCGCCGAAACCTTCCAGCCCGATATCGACACCCGCAAGTGCCAGTTTGTCTGGCTTGGCACACACCAGAAATTCGACGATGCCTTTACCTTCATCTTCGAGGAAACCGACAAGGGGTGGGTCTGGGCGCACGCCTACCAGTTCGACGACGACACGGCGACATTCATCGTCGAATGCGGGCAGGACACTTTCGATGCCTTCGGCTTCGACAAGATGACCCAGCAGGAAAGCATTGCGGTCTGCGAGGAGATCTTCAAGGATCACCTCGACGGGCATGCGCTGATGACAAACGCGAACCACATCCGCGGCTCCGCATGGATCCGGTTCCCCCGCGTCTTGTGCGAGAACTGGAGCCACAAGAACGTGGTGCTTCTGGGCGATGCCTCTGCCACCGCGCATTTCTCGATCGGATCGGGGACGAAGCTGGCACTTGAGTCCGCCATTGCCCTCGCCGACTACCTGACCGAGGAAGACAGCATCGAGGCCGCTTTCGACAAATATCAGAACGAGCGGCGTCTGGAGGTATTGCGCCTGCAATCCGCCGCGCGCAATTCGGTCGAGTGGTTCGAGGATGTGGAGCGGTATCTGCATCTCGATCCGGTGCAGCTGAACTATTCGCTCCTGACACGGTCGCAGCGGATCAGCCACGAAAATCTGCGCGAGCGTGACGCCAACTGGCTGAAATCGGCAGAGGACTGGTTCCAGCAGCAGGCGGGCGAGCAGAGCAACGAAGCGCCCCGCGCGCCGATGTTCGCGCCGTTCAAGCTGCGTGACATGCGTCTGAAAAACCGGATCGTGCTGTCGCCCATGGCCCAGTACAAGGCCGTCAACGGTTGCCCGACAGACTGGCACCTGATCCACTACGGCGAACGCGCGAAAGGCGGCGCCGGCCTGATCTATACCGAGATGACCTGCGTCTCGCCCGAAGGGCGTATCACGCCCGGTTGTCCGGGGCTTTACGCGCCCGAGCACGAGGCGGCCTGGGCGAGGTTGAACAATTTCATCCACACCGAAACCGAGGCGATGACCTGCTGCCAGATCGGCCACGCGGGCCGCAAGGGATCGACGCGGATCGGCTGGGAAGGCATGGACAAGCCCTTGAAAGAGGGCAACTGGCCTCTGATGTCGGCCTCCGCCATCGCGTGGTCCGACGAGAACGCGGTGCCGCGCGCGATGGACCGCGCCGATATGGATGCGGTCAAGGCCGAATTCGTGGCGGCGGCAGAGATGGCCGACCGTGCGGGTTTCGACATGATCGAATTGCACGCGGCGCACGGGTATCTGATATCGTCCTTCATCTCGCCCCTGTCGAACCAGCGCGAGGATGAATACGGCGGCAGTCTGGAAAACCGCCTGCGCTATCCGCTCGAGGTCTTCCACGCGATGCGCGATGTGTGGCCTGCGGCCAAACCGATGGCGGTGCGGATTTCGGCAAACGATTGGGCGGGTGACGACGGCGTGACGCCGGAAGAGGCGGTGAAGATCGCCAAGGCTTTCGAACAGGCCGGTGCCGATATCATCGACGTCTCGGCGGGGCAGACCTCGACGCAGGCCAAGCCGGTCTATGGCCGGATGTTCCAGACGCCATTCTCGGACCGTATCCGCAACGAGGCGGGGATCGCCACCATGGCGGTTGGCAATATCTACGAGGCCGATCACGTGAACTCGATCCTCATGGCCGGTCGTGCTGATCTGGTGTGCCTTGCCCGTCCGCATTTGGCCGATCCCTACTGGACGCTGCACGCGGGTGCCGCCATCGGCGACCGTCAGGAAAAATGGCCGCTGCCCTACGAGGCAGGCCGCGATCAGGCCTGGCGTCTGGCCGACCGCGAAGCCGAAATGGCAGAACAGGTATGAGCCATGTCGTTGTCACCGGTGGCGGCTCGGGCGTGGGGGCCGCGACGGCACATGCTTTCGCGGAGGCGGGCTGGCAGGTAACGATCATGGGGCGCCGCGAGAAACCCCTGTCAGAGCAGGGTCTTGCGTATCAAATCTGCGATGTCACCGATGCCGATGCAGTACGCGCAGCGTACGAAGAGGCCCGGGTGGCGCGCGGCCCGATCACCTGCGTGATCGCGAACGCGGGGGCCGCCGACAGCGTACCTTTCGCCAAGATGACCGCCGATAGCCTGCACGCGATGCTCGACGTGAACCTTGCCGGCGTCTTCAACTGCTGGCAGGCGGCCTTGCCCGATATGAAGGAAGCGGGCGGGGGCCAGATGATCGCCGTGGCCTCAACCGCAAGCCTCAAGGGATACCCCTATGTCGCGGGGTATTGCGCGGCAAAGCACGGGGTTCTGGGACTTACCCGCGCGCTGGCGCTCGAACTCGCGCCCGCAGGTATCACCGTCAACGCGATCTGTCCGGGCTTCCTCGACACCCCGATGACGGAACGCTCGATCGCGAACATCACCGACAAGACCGGGATGGATGCGCAGGCGGCCCTGAAACAGCTGACGAAGAACAACCCGCAGAAGCGTCTGGTCGAGGTGGATGAGGTCGCAGGCACCGCGCTGTGGCTGACGACACCGGCCGCGCGTTCGGTCAACGGTCACGCGCTCAGCCTGTCGGGGGGCGAGATCTGATGACGCCCGAAGTCAGCCAGATCGCGGCGGAACCCGCCTCCAAGGACCGGCTGCGCCTGTGGCTGCGGTTGTTGAAAACCACGCGGCACATCGAGGCGGAGCTGCGCGACCGGCTGCGCACCGAATTCGGCACCACCCTGCCGCGCTTTGACGTGATGGCAGCGCTGTCGCGGCACGCGGACGGGATGAAGATGAGCAAGCTTTCCGGCGTTTTGCGGGTGTCCAACGGCAATGTCACGGGCATCGTCGACCGGCTTGTCGATGACGGCTTCGTCGTGCGGGTTGCGGTGCCGGGGGATCGCCGCGCGTCACTGGTGCGCCTGACGCCAAAAGGGCAGGGCGAATTCGCCCGACAGGCCACTGCACATGAAGCATGGCTCGACGCGATGCTCGACACGATAGACCAGTCCGAGGCCGTCGCCTTCGCGCAGCGCCTCGACAGTCTGGCACATGAATTGATGGAGGATACCTGATGCGAACCGATGTGAAACACTTCAAGCTGGAGATCGTGGACGGCATCGCGCATGTCGCGCTGGACCGGCCCGAACGCAAGAACCCGCTGACTTTCGACAGCTACGCCGAGTTGCGCGACTGGTTCCGTGATCTTGTCTACGACGACGAGGTCAAGGCGGTTGTCTTCGGCTCCAACGGCGGCAACTTCAGCTCGGGCGGGGATGTGCACGACATCATCGGACCGCTGACCAAGATGAACATGAAGGAATTGCTCAACTTCACCCGGATGACCGGTGATCTGGTCAAGGCAATGGTGAACTGCGGCAAGCCGATCATCGCGGCCATTGACGGCATCTGTGTGGGAGCGGGCGCGATCATCGCCATGGCCTCCGACCTGCGGATCGCCACGCCGGAGGCCAAGGTGGCGTTTCTCTTTACCCGCGTCGGCCTCGCTGGCTGCGATATGGGGGCCTGCGCCATCCTGCCGCGGATCATCGGGCAGGGCCGCGCGGCGGAGCTTTTGTACACGGGCCGTGCGATGAGCGCCGACGAAGGCAGCGCCTGGGGCTTTCACAACCGCGTGGTCCCTGCGGATGATCTGCAATCCGCGGCAACCGACATGGCAAGCCGTATCGCTGCGGGCCCGAATTTTGGCCACATGATGACCAAGACCATGTTGCAGCAGGAATGGTCCATGTCGATCGAACAGGCGATCGAGGCAGAGGCGCAGGCGCAGGCGATCTGCATGCAGACCGGCGATTTCGAACGCGCCTACAAGGCGTTCGTTTCCAAGCAAACGCCCATCTTCGAGGGGGATTGAGCGTGGCGGACCTCGGGATTGAGTTTATTGGCAAAATAGAGAAGCGAAGGGATGCGTTTCATGTCTGACCGGACGTTTCTGGACTGGCCATTCTTCGAGGACCGGCATCGCACGCTGGCGAGCGGGCTTGATGCCTGGGCGCAGAAGCATCTTGCAGGGATCGATCACTCCGATACGGATGCGGCGTGCCGCGCCATCGTGAAGGCGCTGGGGCAGGGCGGATGGCTTCAGCATTCGGGCGCGATGGACGGCCAGCTTGACGTGCGCAGCCTGTGTCTGATCCGCGAAACTCTGGCGCGCCACGACGGGCTGGCTGATTTCTGCTTCGCGATGCAGGGTCTGGGCACCGGTGCGATATCCCTGTTCGGCACCGACGCGCAGAAGCAAGAATGGCTGACCAGAACGCGCGCCGGGGAGGCGATTGCCGCCTTTGCGCTGACCGAGCCGCAGTCGGGCTCGGACGTGGCAAATTCGACGATGACCGCCGAGCTGGACGGGGACGACTATGTCCTGAACGGCGCGAAGACATGGATTTCGAACGGGGGCATCGCGGACGTCTATACTGTCTTTGCCCGGACCGGGGAGGGGGCCGGATCGAAGGGGCTCTCGGCCTTCATCGTGCCGGCCGACACGCTGGGTCTGGCCATTGCCGAGCGGCTTGAGGTCATGGCGCCCCACCCGCTGGCGACGCTTGAGTTCAGCGATTGCCGTATTCCGGCCAGTGCGATGCTGGGTGATCCCGGTGCGGGGTTCCGCATCGCTATGTCCGTTCTCGATGTTTTCCGGTCCACGGTGGCCGCGGCGGCGCTGGGGTTCGGACGGCGGGCGCTGGACGAGGCGGTCGAGCGTGTGTCGACCCGCCATGTGCAGGGTGCGCCGCTGTCGGATCTGCAGATGGTACAGGGCCATATCGCAGATATGGCCGTTGACGTGGATGCCAGCGCCTTGCTGATCTACCGCGCGGCATGGACCAAGGACAGCGGAGCGCCGCGGGTGACCCGCGAGGCCGCGATGGCCAAGCTGTTCGCGACCGACCGTGCGCAGGCGACCATCGACAAGGCCGTGCAGCTGCACGGCGGTGACGGTGTGCGCGTGGGGATGATGGTTGAAAGCCTTTACCGCGAGATCCGCGCCCTGCGCATCTACGAGGGCGCGTCTGACGTGCAGCGGGTGATCATCGCGCGCCAGACACTCGGTGCTTTGAAAGGATAGGATATGCTTGGGCCAACCGCACATACCGATACGTTCGCACGCGACAACCTGCCGCCAGCGGATCAGTGGCCCGAGTTCAGGCTGGAGCGGTTCGACTATCCCGAAAGGCTGAATGTCGGGGTCGAGTTGACCGATGCGATGGTCGCGCGCGGCCACGGCGACCGCACGGCGCTGATCGGGAACGGGCGGCGGCGGACCTACAAGGAGCTCAGCGACTGGACCAACCGGCTGGCCCACGCGATGGTGGTCGACCTCGGGATCAAGCCCGGCAACCGCGTTCTGATCCGGTCGGCGAACAACCCGGCGATGGTTGCCTGCTGGCTGGCCGCAACCAAGGCGGGCGCGGTCGTGGTCAACACCATGCCGATGCTGCGCGCGGGAGAGCTGGGCGCGATCGTCGACAAGGCCGAGATCACCCATGCCCTGTGCGACACGCGGCTTATGGACGAGCTGGTGGCCTGCGCCAAGACGTCGAAATTCCTGAAGTCGGTGGTGGGCTTCGACGGCACGTCGAACCACGATGCCGAACTTGACCGTCTGGCGCTGGAAAAGCCCGTGCAGTTCGATGCTGTCGAGACGGGCCGCGACGACGTGGCGCTGCTGGGGTTCACCTCGGGCACCACGGGCAGCCCGAAGGCGACGATGCATTTCCACCGCGATCTGCTGATCATCGCGGACGGCTATGCGAAAGAGGTTCTGGGCGTCAGGCCTGAGGATGTGTTCGTGGGCTCACCCCCGCTGGCCTTCACCTTCGGGCTGGGCGGACTGGCGGTTTTCCCGCTGCGGTTCGGCGCTGCCGCGACCCTGCTGGAAAACGCGGCGCCGCCGCAGATGATCGAGATTATCCAGAAATACCGTGCGACGGTCTGCTTCACCGCGCCCACGGCGTATCGCGCGATGTTGCAGGCGATGGAGGAAGGCGCGGACCTCTCGTCGCTGCGCGCCGCTGTCAGCGCGGGCGAAACGCTGCCTGCGCCTGTCTACGAGGAGTGGAAGGCCAAGACCGGCAAACCGATGCTCGACGGGATCGGTGCGACCGAGATGCTGCATATCTTCATCTCCAACCGTTTCGACGATCACAAACCCGCCTGTACCGGAAAGCCGGTCACCGGCTATGAGGCGAAGATCATCGGCGAGGATGGCGGGGAACTGCCGCGTGGGGAGGTCGGACGTCTGGCCGTGCGCGGACCCACCGGCTGCCGGTATCTCAATGACGCGCGGCAGGCCGACTATGTGACCGACGGCTGGAACGTGACCGGCGATGCCTTCTGGATGGACGACGACGGCTATCTGCATTTCGCCGCGCGCAACGACGACATGATCGTCAGTTCCGGCTACAACATCGCGGGTCCCGAGGTTGAAGCGGCGCTGCTCAGCCATCCGGATGTCACCGAATGCGCCGTGATCGGTGTGCCCGACGATGCGCGCGGCATGATCGTGCAGGCCCATGTGGTCACCGGCGCCACGCCGGACGACGCCCTTGCAAAGGCGCTTCAGGATCACGTCAAGAACACCATCGCCCCCTATAAATACCCGCGCAGCATTGTGTTTTGCGATAGCTTGCCGAAAACTCAAACGGGGAAGATTCAGCGCTTCCTGCTGAAACCCCGCACCTGAGGCGTCCGTCAAGAGACGCCCCAATCAACAAGGAGAGACCAAATGAAACTCAAGACACTCGCGTTGGCCGCGTCGGTCGCGGCACTGGCCGGAGGCGCCCATGCGGACGCCCACGGCGGCAAGGTAAAGGTCGGCATGATCACCACGCTTTCGGGCGGTGGTGCGGGCCTCGGCATCGATGTGCGCGACGGGTTCATGCTGGCGGTGAAACAGGCGGGGAACGAGAACCTCGAGGTCATCATCGAGGACGACCAGCGCAAGCCCGACATCGCGGTGCAGCTGGCCGACAAGATGATCCAGTCGGAGAAGGTCGACGTGATGACCGGTATCATCTGGTCGAACCTCGCCATGGCCGTCATCCCTTCGGCGGTCGCACAGGGCAAATTCTACCTGTCGCCCAATGCCGGTCCATCGGCGCTGGCCGGGCAGGGCTGCAACCCCAACTACTTCAACGTGGCATGGCAGAACGACAACCTGCACGAAGCGGCTGGCGCCTATGCCAATTCGGCGGGCTATGCCAATTCCTTCATTCTGGCACCGAACTATCCCGCCGGACAGGACGCGCTGACCGGCTACAAACGCCAGTACGAAGGCGCGCTCGCGGGCGAGATTTTCACCAGCCTCGGCCAGACCGACTATGCGTCCGAGATCGCGCAGATCCGCGCGTCGGGCGCCGACAGCGTGTTCTTCTTCCTGCCCGGGGGCATGGGCATTTCCTTCCTCAAACAATACGCCGACAGCGGCCTTGATATTCCGGTTGTAGGCCCCGCCTTCAGCTTCGATCAGGGTATTCTGCAAGCGGTCGGGGACGCGGCGCTGGGGGTGGTCAATACCTCTCAGTGGGGCAAGGACCTCGACAATGCGGCCAACGTGGCTTTCGTGGACACGTTCCAGGCTGAATACGGGCGTCTTCCCTCGCTTTACGCGAGCCAGGGATTCGATACCGCCAACCTGCTGCTGAGCGCGATGGAAAAGGCCGACGTGAGTGATGCCGATGCCTTCCGCTCCGCGCTGAAGGAAGCGGATTTCGAAAGCACCCGCGGGGATTTCGAATTCGGCAACAACAACCATCCGATCCAGGACATATACGTGCGCGAAGTGATCAAGGAAGGTGACGTCTACACCAACAAGATCATCGGCACCGCGCTCGAGGATCATCAGGACGCCTACGCGGCCGACTGCAAGATGTAAGCCGCTCGGGGCGGCGCGCTGCCGCCCCGACACCCCTGCGCACTGGATCCGGATATGTCGCTCATCCTTCTCGCCGAACAGGTCCTGAACGGCCTGCAACTCGGTGTCATGCTGTTCGTGATGGCGGCTGGCCTGACGCTGGTCTTTGGCGTGATGGGGCTGATCAACCTTGCGCATGGATCGCTTTACATGGTCGGCGCCTTTGCGGCGGCGGCCGTGGCGGGCTTTACCGGCTCGTTCCTTCTGGCGCTGATCGCGGCGCTTGCTGCTGCCGCCGCTGCGGGAGCGTTGATCGAAATGCTGGTGATCCGGCGGCTCTATCACCGCGATCACCTCGATCAGGTGCTGGCGACCTTTGCGCTGATCCTGATCTTCTCGGAGGGGACACGCTGGATTTTCGGGTCCTTCCCGCTCTATCTCAACATCCCCGATGCGCTGTCGGGTCCGGTCATGCTGCCGGGAGGCATCCAGTATCCGCTCTACCGTCTGACACTGATCGCCATCGGGCTGTCCATCGCGGTCGGCCTCTGGGCGCTGATCGCGAAGACGCGGCTGGGCATCCAGATACAGGCGGGCGAGAATGACCGCGAGATGATTGCAGCACTCGGCGTCGATATCTCGCAGCTCTACACCATCGTCTTTGCCCTCGGCGCGGCCCTTGCGGGGCTGGCGGGCGCGCTGGTGGGGGCCATCCAGTCGGTGCAGGTGGGCATGGGCGAGCCGGTGCTTATCCTTGCCTTCGTGGTGATCGTCATCGGCGGGATCGGATCGATCAAGGGGGCGCTGGTCGGCGCGATCCTCGTGGGGCTGACCGACACGCTGGGCGGAGTGCTGCTGCCGCAGATGTTCGGTGTGTTCATGGATGCCTCTTCGGCCACATCGGTCGGATCGGCGCTGGCGTCGATGCTGATCTATATCCTGATGGCCTGTGTGCTGATCTGGAAACCCACCGGCCTGTTCGGAGCACGCGCATGACCCGCGAAACGCTTTTCAACGCGGTGATGCTTGCGCTGCTGGTTCTGTTCCCGCTCTGGGCGTGGATGTCGGATGAACCCTTCATGATCACCCTCGCCACCAAGGCCGCAATCCTGGCACTGGCCGGTGTGGGGCTGAACATCGCGCTGGGTCTGGGTGGGCTGGTCAGCCTCGGGCACGCCACGTTTTTCGGGATCGGCGGCTACGCGATGGGCATTCTGGCCAGTCACGCGCAGGCTTACGATCCGATCCTGACCGATCCTTTCGTGCTGAACGGGACGAAATCCATGCCGGTGATCTGGATCACGGCTGTGATTGCCTCGGGCATCGTGGCGCTGGGCATCGGGGCGCTGTCGCTGCGCACCACAGGCGTCTATTTCATCATGATCACGCTCGCCTTCGGGCAGATGTTCTACTATTTCGCGATCAGCTGGCCCGCCTACGGCGGCGAGGACGGGTTATCGATCTATGTGCGCAACGGCTTTCCGGGTCTGAACACGCTGGATCCGATCCAGTTCTACGGCATCTGTTTCGTGATCCTCGCGCTGGCGCTGCTCTTCAACGCGCGGCTGGCCCGCTCGCCCTTTGGTCTTGCGCTGAATGCCGCACGCCAGAGCGCGGCGCGGGTGGAGACCGTGGGCATGACCCCCTACCGGTTGCGGCTGGTGGCCTTTGTGATCTCGGGCATGATTACCGGGCTGGCGGGGGCGCTCTTTGCCGATCTGAACCGGTTCGTCAGCCCGACGATGTTCAGCTGGCAGCTGTCCGGCGAGATCATCGTGTTCATCATCATCGGGGGCACCGCGCGCCTCTTCGGGCCGGTGGTGGGCGCGGTGGTGTTTGTGGCGCTCGAACATATCCTTGGCGGGCTGTCCGACTACTGGCACATCTACCTTGGCCTTTTGTTGCTGCTGATCGTGCTCTTCGCGCGCGGCGGTCTGATCGGCGCTGTCGCCGGACGGGAGAAAGCGCATGGCTGATCCGGTCCTGTCCACCTTCGGTATCTCCAAGAGCTTCGGCGCGCTGGAAGCGAGCAAGGATATCTCGATCGACCTTCTACCGGGGGAAATCCACGCGCTGATCGGCCCGAACGGCGCGGGCAAATCCACGCTGATCAAACAGATTGCCGGCAGCCTGAGGCCCGACAGGGGCCGCGTTGAACTGATGGGCCGGGACATCACGGGTCTCGGCGTGGCGGAGCGGGCGCGCGGAGGTCTGGGGCGCACCTTCCAGATTTCGGAACTGGCGATGGAAGATACCGTGCTCCAGAACGTCACTCTGGGCGCGCTGGGGGCGGGGGGCAGCCCGTTCCGGTTCTGGCGCAGCGCGCTGGGGCGCGCCGACCTGCGCGCCACTGCGGAACATGCGCTGACCCGTGTGGGCCTTGCCGACAAGGCCGCGACACGCACGTCCGAGCTGTCGCACGGAGAGCGCCGCCAGCTGGAGGTCGCTGTGGCGCTGACGCTGAAGCCAAAAGCCTTCGTGATGGACGAGCCGATGGCGGGTCTGGGCACGTCCGGATCAAAGACGATGACCACCTTTCTGGACGGGCTGCGCGCCGAGGCGCCGATCCTGCTGGTCGAACATGACATGGACGCGGTCTTTGCGCTGGCCGACAGGATCAGCGTGCTGGTCTACGGCGAGATCATCGCGACCGGTACCGTGGAAGAAATCCGCAAGGACGCCGCGGTGCGCGCAGCCTATCTGGGAGAAGAGGCATGAGCCTGTTGTCACTCGCACAGGTGACAGCGTCCTATGGCGCGTCGCAGGCCCTGTTCGGCGTGTCACTGGACATTGGCGAGGGCGAAGTGCTGGCGCTGATGGGCCGGAACGGCATGGGCAAGAGCACGACGATCAAGACCATCTGCCGCCTGTTGCCGGCCACTTCGGGCGCTATCCATTTCGCCGAACAGGATCTGTCGCGCCTGCCCGCGCACCGTGCCGCGCGCCTCGGGCTGGGGCTGGTGCCCGAAGGGCGGCGCTGTTTCACCAACCTGACCGTCACGCAGAACCTGCACGCCGCGGCGCGCGCTGGCCACTGGGACGCGGCGCGGGTGGCAACGCTCTTCCCGCGTCTGGAGGAACGCCGCGACCAGCTTGCCGCGTCGCTGTCGGGCGGTGAACAGCAGATGCTGGCGATCGGCCGCGCGTTGATGACAAACCCGCGTCTGCTGATCCTCGACGAGGCGACAGAAGGACTGGCCCCGCTGGTGCGCCAGGAAATCTGGGATGCTATTGCAAAGCTGAAGGCGCAGACGGGCATGTCGATCCTCGTGGTCGACAAATCCATCCGCGAGCTGTCCCAGATCGCCGACCGTGCCGTCATTCTTGAACGCGGGCAGGATGTCTGGACCGGGCAGATGGGCGCGCTCGACGAGGCGGTGACCACAAAGTATCTGGGGGTCTGATATGCCGTATGAGTATCCGCAGAAGGTTCTGTTCAAACACTGCGATCCGGCGGGCATCGTGTTCTACCCGCGCTATTTCGAGATGATAAACGACTGCGTCGAGGGGTTCTTCGACGATGTGATCGGCGTTCCGTTCGAGGTGCTCTTGCGCGAGGGCGGCGTGCCGACGGCAGATATCTCGGTCAAGTTTCACAAGCCCAGCTTTCACGGCGACCGTCTGGTGCTGAACCTGTCTCCGGTGCGCTTTACCGCCAAGAGCTTCACGCTCGAGATCAGGGCGCTGTGCGCGGACGAAGCGCGTTTCACGTCAAATTCGACCCTTGTCTATGTCGGATCGAACGGGCGGGCCGCCGACTGGCCCGACGCAATATCTACTCCTCTCAAGCAATTCAGCGAGGTCACGCTATGAGCCACCAGATCATCCAGCCCGAAGGCTGGGCACCCGCCAAGGGCTACGCAAACGGTATCCTGACCGGGGACGGGACGCTCTATGTGGGCGGGCAGATCGGATGGACCGCCGAGCAGAAGTTCGAATGCCACGATTTCATCGGGCAGATGGAACAGGCGCTCAAGAACATCGTGGCGGTGGTCGAGGCAGCGGGTGGCACGCCTGCCGACATCGTACGCCTGACGTGGTTCGTGACCTCCAAAAAAACCTACCTTGCCCACCAGAGCGAGATCGGAAAGGTCTACCGCTCGGTGATCGGGCGGAGCTTTCCGGCGATGTCGATGCTGGTCGTGTCCGAACTGGTCGAGGACGAGGCCCTGCTCGAGATCGAGGCAACGGCCAAGATCGAACGCTGAGCCCTTGCCCTCCGCTGTCCGGACCGCCAAAGTCGGGATCGGCCACAGGGGGTAAGCCATGCCAGTCAGACCGTTCGATATTGATCCGTCCCATTGCCTGATCGGCGGCAGATGGGCCGCCTGCGACAGTGGCGAGACACTGCCGCTGCTCGATCCGTCCGATGGGAATACCCTGTGCGACATCGCGCGCGGCGGCGCGTCCGACATCGACCGCGCAGTCGCCGCCGCGCGGGCCGCGTTCGACGGTGAATGGGGCCGCGCAACGGCGGTGGAACGCGGCCGCGTTCTGTATCGGCTGGGCGAGATGATACTGGAGCATACCGACCACCTTGCCGGTCTTGAGGCGCAGGATGTCGGCAAGCCGCTCACGCAGGCGCGCGCCGACGTGATCGCGCTTGCGCGCTATATGGAGTTCTACGCCGGTGCCGTGGACAAGCTGCACGGCACCACGATCCCCTACCTCGACGGCTACACCGTCTATACCCTGCGCGAACCGCACGGCGTCACTGGCCACATCGTGCCGTGGAATTATCCCATGCAGATCATCGGGCGCTCGGTGGGGGCCGCGCTGGCCACGGGCAACGCCTGTGTTCTCAAACCTGCCGAAGAGGCATGTCTGACGGCGCTCGCCTTCGGCGAACTGGCCACCCGTGCGGGGCTTCCGGCGGGGGCGCTGAACATCGTGCCGGGGCTGGGGGCCGAAGCGGGGGCGGCATTGGCCGGCCATGGCGGGGTCAACCACATCTCCTTTACCGGCTCTGTCGGGACGGGGCGCAAGATCCAGCAGGCGGCGGCGCAGCATGTTGTGCCCGTCACGCTGGAACTGGGCGGCAAATCCCCGCAGATCGTCTTCGACGATGCAGATATTGCGTCGGCGCTGCCGTTTCTGGTGAACGCGGGCATCCAGAATGCCGGACAGACCTGCTCGGCCTCGTCGCGGATACTGGTGCAACGGGGCGTCTATGCGCAGGTCGCGGCGCTGATGGCAGACCGCTATTCGGCGCTGCGCGCAGGGCCCGCGATGCACGATCTCGAGGTCGGCCCGCTGGTGTCGGCCCGCCAGAAAGAGATCGTCGAGGGGTTCATCGCCAAGGGGTCTGACCTGACCCTGCTGGCGCAGGGCACGGTGGTTTCCGATGCGCCCGCGGGCGGTGCCTATGTCGCGCCGACGCTGTTTGACGGCGTGCGGCCGGGCCACACGCTGGCGCAGGACGAAATCTTTGGCCCCGTGCAGGTGATCATCCCCTTCGAGGACGAGGAAGAGGCGCTCGCCATCGCCAACGGCACCGACTACGGCCTCGTCGCCGCTGTCTGGAGCCGCGACGGCGCACGGCAGATGCGTCTGGCGCGCAAGCTGCGCTCGGGGCAGGTGTTCCTGAACAACTACGGCGCCGGCGGCGGGGTTGAGCTGCCTTTCGGCGGCACCGGCCTTTCGGGGCACGGCCGCGAAAAGGGATTCGAGGCGCTCTACGGCTTTACCACGCTCAAAACGGTCGCGGCGCGCCACGGCTGATGTATCCAAGGGAGGGACGACCAGATGAGACTGAAGGATAAGACCGCCATTGTCACCGGTGGTGCGCAGGGGTTCGGTGAAGGCATCGCACGCAAATTCGCGTCAGAGGGGGCGAAAGTGTTGATCGCGGACCTTAACGGCGACCGCGCGCGGGCGCTTGCGGATGAACTGGGCGGTGCCATTGCCACCACGACGAACGTGGCCGATGCCGACAGTGTGCGCGCCATGGCCGATTGCGCGATGGACGCGTGGGGGCGCATTGACATCCTTGTGAACAATGCGGGCACCACGCATCTGCCCATGCCGATGGAAGAGGTGACCGAGGATGATTTCGACCGCGTCTTCGCGGTGAACTGCAAATCCATCTATCTGGGGGCGCGGGTGATCGTGCCGATGATGAAATCGGCCGGTCGCGGTGCGATCCTCAACGTGTCTTCCACGGCGGGTCTGTCCCCGCGACCCAACCTGAACTGGTACAACGCGTCCAAGGGATGGGTGAATGTCGCAACCAAGACCATGGCAGTAGAGCTGGCGCCCAAGGGCATCCGCGTGAACGCGTTGAACCCCGTCGCGGGCGAAACACCGCTGCTGAAATCCTTCATGGGAGAGGACACGCCCGAAATGCGTGCGAAATTCCTGTCGACGATTCCGCTGGGGCGTTTTTCCACCGCCGAGGATATGGGCAACGCCGCGTCTTTCCTGTGCTCCGACGAGGCGAGCATGGTGACAGGTGTGTTGATGGAGGTGGACGGGGGCCGCTGCATCTGACCGTTATTGCGGCGATCTGCGCAGGGGATGTGGCATCTGGGCGCAGTTAATCTATGATGCATCGACTGGATTTGACATCAACGCCTTTTTTTTCGACTAAGGCGCAACGAAAATCGTCCCGGACCAACCGCGGGCATGACTGCATGGAGATCACGTGTCCCTACTTCTGATCGTTGCCTTGCCGTTTCTGGGTGCGCTGTTGCCCGGTATCATGAATCAGGCAGGCCGTGCGGCCTGCGCAGGGGTCACGTTCACCGTGTCCCTTGCGGCATTCATCGGGTTGATGACCAATCTGCCCGCCGTGATGGCGGGCGATACGGTGATGTTCCGCGCCGACTGGATCCCCGCGCTCGGCATCAATTTCACGCTGATGCTCGACGCGCTCGGCTTTTTCTTCGCCACGCTGATCCTCGGGATCGGGATGCTGATCATCACCTACGGGCGCTTCTACCTCGCGCGCGAGGACAACATGGGCGAATTCTTTACCTACCTTCTGTTGTTCCAGGGCGCGATGGTGGGGATCGTGATGTCCGACAACATCCTGCTTTTGCTGGTGTTCTGGGAACTCACCTCGCTGTCGTCCTTCCTGCTGATCGGGTATTGGAAACATCTGCCCGAAGGGCGGCAGGGCGCGCGCATGGCGCTGACCGTGACCGGGATGGGCGGGTTGGCGATGATCGCCGGTATGCTGATCCTTGGCCAGATTGTCGGCAGCTATGACCTGAGCGTCATCCTCCAGAACCGCGAGATGATCCAGGCCGATCCCCTGTATCTGCCTGCGCTTATCCTGATCCTGCTGGGCTGCTTCACGAAATCGGCGCAGTTCCCGTTCCACTTCTGGCTGCCGCACGCCATGGCGGCCCCCACACCGGTCAGCGCCTATCTGCATTCCGCCACGATGGTGAAGGCGGGGATTTTCCTGATGGCGCGGATGTGGCCGGTCCTGTCCGGCACGCCCGAATGGTTCGTCATCGTCACCACGGCAGGTCTGATCACCATGGTGCTGGGCGCGCTGATCGCGATTTTCAAACACGACCTGAAGGCGCTTCTGGCCTTCTCGACGGTCAGCCATCTGGGCCTGATCACCATGCTGCTCGGGACGGGGACCGCCTTCGGTGCGATGGCGGCGGTGTTCCACATCATGAACCACGCGACTTTCAAGGCGGCATTGTTCATGTCCGCCGGTATCATAGACCACGAGGCGCATACCCGCGACATCCGGCGGCTCGGCGGGTTGCGCACCCTGATGCCGATCACTTTCGTCATCGCCACGCTGGCGGCCTTGTCCATGGCGGGCATCCCGCTGCTGAACGGGTTCCTGTCCAAGGAAATGATGCTGGAGGAAGCGACCCACACAGTGCTGTTCGACACCCCGTGGCTGGTGCCTGCGCTGGCGGTGATCGGCTCGCTCTTCTCCGCGGCCTACTGTTTCCGGTTGATCGGTCATACCTTCCTCGGACCCAAGCGCGACGATTATCCATCCAAACCGCATGACCCGCCTTTCGGCATGTGGGGGCCTCCTGCCTTGCTTGTGGTGCTGGTGGTGGTGATCGGCGTGGCGCCGTTTCTGGTCGCGCCCGCGGTCAAGGGGATCACCTATGCCGTGCTCGGCGGTGCCGCCGAGATGCCTTACGCGTCGATCAAGATCTGGCACGGGCTTGTGCCCGCCCTTTACATGTCCATCGCGGCGGTTGTCGGGGGGCTGATCCTGCTGGCGCTGTTCAACCCGCTGCTGCGTCTATGGGATGCCGCACCGCGCCCCGAGGCCAAGACGATCTTCGACGCGGTCATCGTCTTCTTCGTGCGCGTGGCCAAGGTGCTGACCCATCCTCTGCACAATGGCGCGTTCTCGCGCTATGCGGCGGTGATGGCGACGACAGTCGTGATCGCGGGATACTACGCATGGACCACCGGAACGCTGAGCGCGCCGACCCGCCAGTTGCAACCCGCAGGCGGGATCGAGATCGCGGGCTGGCTGATGCTGCTGGCCGCCACGCTGGGCATGGTGTTCCTGCACCGCAACCGTCTGCTGGCGCTGGTGCTGATCGGCATCGTCGGTCTCATGGTATCGATCGGGTTCGTGTTCTTCTCGGCGCCGGATCTTGCTATGACGCAGATCACGGTCGAGGTCGTGACAACGATCCTGCTGCTGCTCGCGCTGAATTTCCTGCCCAACGAGACGCCGGTGGAAAGCAGCCTGTTGCGGCGTGTTCGTGACGTGGGTGTGGGTGTGGTCGGCGGTCTCGCCGCCTTCGCGATGAGCTATCATTTCCTGCTGCGCGACACCGTCGCCCCGTCGATTTCGGAATTCCACCTTGCCAACAGCTACAAGGGCGGTGGCGGCACCAATGTGGTCAACGTGATCCTCGTCGATTTCCGTGGCTTCGATACTTTCGGAGAGATCATCGTGCTGGGCATCGCCGCCGTGCTGATCTACGCGCTGACAGAGGCGCTGTTGAACGGGCCGGTGCGTGCCAAGCTGCTGAACCGCAAACCGGACAAGCCGCTTGCGGGCGACATGCACCCCACCATGATGGTGGTGCTGACGCGCGTCCTGATGCCGGTCATCATGATGGTGGCCTTCTATATCTTCCTGCGCGGCCACAACGAACCCGGTGGCGGGTTCATCGCGGGCCTCGTCGCGTCGATCGGTCTGGTGATGCAGTACATGGCCTCGGGCTATAACTGGGCGACCGCGCGACAGCGCTATCCGCACCACGGTGTGATCGGCGCGGGCGTTCTGGTCGCGGGGCTGACCGGGATCGGGTCGTGGTTCGTGGGCAAGCCGTTCCTGACCTCCGACTTTACCTATGTGCGCATTCCGCCTTTCGAGAAATTCGAGCTGGCAACGGCAGCGCTTTTCGATCTTGGCGTGTTCCTTGCCGTGGTAGGTGCGGTGATGCTTTCGCTCGACGGGTTCTCGCGTCTGGCACGGCGCGCGCACGTCAAAGAGAGCGAGCACGCGATGGACATCAACCCGCAGCGGTCCCAAACGGGTTCACCCGAAGGTCAGGGAGCCTGATATGGAATTTCTCGTCGCCTCTGCCATTGGCATTCTGACGGCTGCCGGTCTCTATCTGGTGATGCGCCTGCGCACCTTCCCGGTGATCCTCGGTGTATCGCTGCTGACCTATGCCGTGAACGTCTTTTTGTTTGCCTCGGGGCGCCTGACCATTGGCGCGCCACCGATCCTGACGGATGCGCAAACCTACACCGATCCCTTGCCGCAAGCGCTGGTGCTGACCGCGATCGTGATCTCCTTCGGGATGACGGCGGTGATCGTGATGATCGCGCTGGGGGCCTACCTCGGCTCCAGCGACGATCACGTGGATGACCTGCCGGCGAAAGAAGCGCGCGACAAGCGCAAGGCAGAGGAGGACGCGGCATGACCCACTGGTTGATCGCCCCCGTGGTGATGCCGGCACTGCTGGCCCCGTTCATCATTCTCGCCGCGCGGTATCACATCGGCATCCAGCGCACCGTATCCGTCGCGGGCGTGGTCGCGATGATCGCGGTGGCACTGGGCCTTTTCGTGCAGACGGCGGATGGCGATATCCTGCTGTACCAGCTCGGCGACTGGGCCGCGCCCTTCGGGATCGTTCTGGTCGGCGACAGCCTGTCGACCATGATGGTCCTTCTGATGGCGGTGCTGGCGTTGTTCGTCCTGCTCTACGCGATCGGGTCACGCTGGGACCAGCGCGGGCGGCATTTCCACGCGCTGTTCCAGTTCCAGCTGATGGGCATCGCGGGCGCCTTTCTGACCGGTGACCTGTTCAACCTCTTCGTCTTTTTCGAAGTGCTGCTGATCGCCTCCTACGGTCTGATGATCCACGGCGGCGGCAACAAGCGGCTTCGGGCGGGGGTGCAATACGTTCTGTTCAATCTGCTCGGATCCACGCTGTTTCTCTTCGCGCTTGGCGCGCTCTATGCCGAGACGGGAACGCTCAACATGGCGGATCTGGCTGAGCGCGCCGCGCTGATCGGCGCAGAGGAAACAGTCGGGATCCGCATCGCGGCTGTGTTGCTGATCCTCGTTTTCGCGATCAAGGCGGCCATCGTGCCGCTGCACTTCTGGCTTCCCTCCAGTTATTCCGAGGCACCCGGGCCCGTGGCCGCGCTGTTCGCGATCATGACAAAGGTGGGTGCCTACGCGATCATCCGCACCTATACGCTGGTGTTTCCCGTCGATCTCGAGGTGACCTCGGGTCTGCACGGCACATGGCTCTTGCCCTTTGCCCTTCTGACCATGGCGGTCGGGGCCATCGGCGTGCTGGCAGCGCGCAAGCTTGACCGGTTGGTGGCGTTTTCGGTTATCGGCTCCATGGGGATGGTCATGGTCGCTGTCGGTCTCTTCACGGAACGCAGCATCGCAACCGCGCTATACTATATCGTCCATTCGACCCTGACCGCGGCGGCGCTGTTCCTGATCGTCGATCTGGTGCGTCAGAACCGCAAATCCCTGCGCCTCAAGCTGGAGGCCCCCGTTGCCGGCGCACCGTTGATTTCGGCAATGTTCATGGTCGCGGCCATCGCGATGGCCGGTTTGCCGCCGCTTTCGGGGTTTCTGGGCAAGCTGATGGTGCTGAGCGCCGGATACGGCGAGGGGCCCGATGTCTGGATCTGGGCGGTCGTTCTGGTCGCGAGCCTGCTGACGGTCGTGGGGTTTGCCCGCGCGGGCTCTGTCGTGTTCTGGAAGGCCAAGGCAGGCGCCGCACCCGTGCCCGCCGAGGACGCGGCGATTCCGTCCGGGCTTGCCTTCGTGGCGGTCGGCGGTCTGCTGGCGGCGATCATCCTGCACACGGTCTTTGCGGGGTGGATCTTCACCTACACCAGCGCCACCGCGGCACGGCTCTTTGCCCCAGCGCCCTATATCGAAACGGTTCTGGGCACCGCCGGCAAACTGAGCGATGCAGGCAAGGCAACCGGGCAGGGCTACGGTGGCGATGCGGCGGCACCGGCGGACCAGACCGAGAAGAAGGGAGACCACTGAGATGTTCAGGCTCTTTCACTGGCTCTTTCCGCACCCGCTGCTGACGCTTCTTCTCGCGATTGTCTGGGTGTTGCTGCAAAACAGCCTGTCGGCGGGGATGATGGTCTTTGGCCTGATCCTCGGAACGATCATTCCGCGCCTGACCGCCGCGTTCTGGCCCGAACGCCCGCGCGGCATAAGCACCTTCGCCTTTCTGCGCTACGGGTTCGTCGTGCTTTGGGATATCCTCGTTGCCAACGTGCAGGTCGCGTGGATCGTTCTGACCGTGCCGAACGCACGTCTGACGCCCGCGTGGATCATCGTGCCGCTGGAGCTGCGCCAGCCAGAGGCGATCACCATCCTTGCCGGGACGATCACGCTGACACCCGGTACGGTTTCCGCCGATCTGTCGGAAAGCGGTCACTATCTGCTGGTCCATGTTCTGCACACCGACGATCCCGACGCGGAGCGTGACAAGATCAAATCCCGCTACGAGGCGCGGCTGAAGGAGATTTTCCAATGAACCTTGCGCTGGATGTCATGAACTACGCGGTCATGGGCGCGTTTATCGTCGTGGGCCTCAGCCAGATCATGGCGATGATCCGTGTCGTGATCGGACCGGATGTGGGGGACCGTATTCTCGCGCTGGACACGATGGTGGTGAACGCCATCGGCCTGATCGTTCTGCTGGGATTGTCGCAGGGGACGCGTATCTATTTCGAGGCGTCTTTGATCATCGCGATGCTTGGCTTCGTCTCGACAGTCGCCTACGCGCGCTTCGTGCTCAGGGGGGATATCATCGAATGAACTGGGAGTTGATCGGAATCTGGGCGGTAACCTTCTGGCTGGTTATCGGGGCCATCTTTACCTTGGTGGGCGCGATTGGCCTGTTGAAATTCAACGATGGCATGACGCGCCTTCACGCCCCGACAAAGGTGGGCACCGTCGGCATCGGATCCTTGCTGCTTGCGTCGATCATCCACAGTTTCGTCTTTGGCGACGGGGCGGTGCACGAAGTGCTCATCATGGCGTTTCTCTTCGTGACCGCGCCGATTTCGGCCAATTTCATCGCAAAAGTGAACATGCACCGGCGCAATTGCGACGGCCCGCCGGACCTGCCCGAAGGAGAGCTTTGGGCGACCTACGATGTGCCCGAAGGCGATGAAGCCACCGAAGTGCCAGCCCAGCCGGACACGCGCTGATCCTCCGGGGGGGCTGCGTCCCTTTGGCAGCGCCCGGCTGCTTGACATTGGCGGAGGGTTTGGGTCCTTCTGCGACGGAAACGCAACAGGAGAATTTCTCATGATGAAGACCCGCGCCGCCGTCGCCGTTGAAGCCGGCAAACCCCTTGAGATCATGGAAGTGAACCTCGAAGGCCCGAAGAAGGGCGAAGTGCTGGTCGAGATCAAGGCGACCGGCCTGTGCCACACGGACGAATTCACCCGCTCCGGCGATGACCCCGAAGGCATCTTTCCCGCGATCCTCGGCCACGAAGGCGCAGGCATTGTGCTGGAAGTCGGCGAAGGGGTGACAACGCTTGAGCCCGGCGATCATGTGATCCCGCTCTACACGCCCGAATGCCGCGAATGCGAATATTGCCTCAGCGGCAAGACCAACCTGTGCCAGAAGATCCGTGTCACGCAGGGTAAAGGGCTTCTGCCCGATGGGACCACCCGGTTTTCCATGCTCGACGGGACGCCGATCCACCACTACATGGGCTGCTCGACCTTCGCCAACCACACCGTGGTGCCGGAAATCGCGCTGGCCAAGGTGCGCAAGGACGCGCCCTTCGACAAGATCTGCTACATCGGCTGCGGCGTGACCACAGGGATCGGCGCGGTGATCAATACCGCCAAGGTCGAGATCGGCGCGCGCTGTGTGGTCTTCGGGCTGGGGGGTATCGGCCTGAACGTCATTCAGGGCCTCAAGCTGGCCGGCGCGGACCAGATTGTCGGTGTGGATCTGAACGACGACAAGGAAGAGATGGGCAGGCATTTCGGCATGACCGATTTCGTCAACCCCACGAAAATCGACGGTGATATCGTGTCGCATCTGGTCGAACTGACCAAGGGCGGTGCGGATTATTCCTTTGACGCGACGGGCAATACCAAGGTCATGCGCGACGCGCTGGAATGCGCCCACAAGGGCTGGGGTGAATCGATCATCATCGGCGTCGCCCCGGCGGGGGCCGAGATTTCCACACGTCCCTTCCAACTGGTCACCGGGCGCGTCTGGCGCGGCACGGCCTTTGGCGGTGCCAAGGGCCGCACGGATGTGCCCAGGATCGTCGACTGGTACATGGACGGCAAGATCGAGATCGATCCGATGATCACCCACAAACTCACATTGGACGAGATCAACCACGGCTTCGATCTGATGCACGAAGGCAAATCGATCCGCGCCGTCGTCGAGTTCTGATCCCCGCGAGGAAAGCCGGAACGGCTTGAGGAGCGCGCCCTTGCGAAGAGGGCGCGCCGCCGCCCGATGAGCCGTCGTCAGCGTGCCGCAGGCCGCCAGGCCAGCGCGCAGGACAGCAGATGCCGCAACTGCGCCTCGTACTCAGGGGTGTCATGGGGCGGTATGCCGGGCAGGTGCAGCGATTTCTCGGCAACGCTCATCCCCAGCACGGCGGACATGAACAGCGCCGCGCGCCGCGCGTCCCCGCCCAGTGTTGCCGTCAACTTGTCCTGCATTCCCGCGATCTGCGCGGCGCGCACGCGGTCTCCGACTTCGGGATCATGCGCATTCATCAGCATCAGTTGCAGCATCGACGGCATCTCGCCGCCGCGCGGCGCACTGACAAACATATGCACGACCATCTCCAGCAGTTCGCTCTCGTCGGCGACCTCCGGCACGTCGAACGCACCGTCGAGCGTGGCCTCGAACAATCCCTGCTTGCTGCCGAAATACCGCGAGACGAGGGCCACATCCACACCGGCGGCGGTGGTGATCTGGCGCAGCGACACGGCGGAATAACCGCGCGCCCACAGAAGGCGGCGCGCCTCGGTCAGCAGTTTGTCGCGGGTGGTCAGCGGTTTGGTCATAGGCTCTTATGACCCGCAGGCGAAAAAGATGTCAACAATCGTTGACACTGCGGGCGCCGGGGGCGTATTTCTGGGTCAACACTTGTTGATCTCACCAAGAGGGGAAGTCTCAATGCCCAATACCGCACTTATCACCGGCGCCTCGTCGGGCATCGGGACGGAATTCGCCCGCTACCACGCAAGGCGGGGGGGCGATGTCATCCTGACCGCGCGCAGCGCGGACAAGCTTGACGCGCTGGCGCAGGAGCTGCGCGACGCCCACGGGATCGCCACCCATGTCTTCGCCCTCGACCTCGGCGCCGAAGGCGGTGCCGACGATCTGGTCGCGCGGATCGAGGCCGCGGGTCTCGAAGTCGACATTCTGATCAACAACGCAGGCTTTGGCGGGCAGGGCCGCCACATCGACCGTGATCTCGATGAGGAGCGGGCGATGATCGATCTCAACGTCAAGGCTCTGGTCACGCTGACCCACCATTTCGGCCAGCGGATGGCGCAGCGCGGGGGCGGGAAAATCCTCAACGTGGGCTCGACCGCGGGCTTCATGCCGGGCCCGTTGCAGGCCGTGTATTTCGCGACGAAAGCATTCGTTCAAAGCTATTCGCAAGCGGTCGATCAGGAATTGCGCGCAAAGGGCGTCACCGTCACGGTCCTTGCGCCCGGCTATGTCGAGACAGGCTTTGCCGACCGCGCCGACCTGCACGGCACCGGGCTGGTCAAGGGCGGCGGCGCAACGCCGAAATCGGTGGCCAAGCACGGCTACGACGCCATGCGCCGCGGCACACTGGTGAGCGTGAACGAAACCCTTCTCGGGATCGTGGTGAACTGGATCATTCCTCTTGTCCCGCGCAGACAGGTGCTGAAAATGGTCCACAAGATGCAGAAGAAATGAACTTCGACCGGAAGGGTGCGAAATGAAATTCACTGTCAACGGAACCGACCACGACATCGACGTCGAAGACGATATGCCCCTTCTGTGGGTCCTGCGCGACGGGCTGGGGATCACCGGTGTCAAATACGGCTGCGGGATCGCGCAGTGCGGTGCCTGCACGGTCCATATCGACGGGATCGCGGTGCGCTCGTGCCAGCTGGCCGCCGCGGATGTCGACGGCGAGATCACCACCATCGAGGGTCTGGGCACCCCCGATGCGCTGCACGCGGTGCAGGAGGCGTGGATCGAACATCAGGTCGCGCAATGCGGCTATTGCCAGTCGGGCCAGATCATGCAGGCGGCGTCCTTTCTGGACCTCAACGCCGATCCCACCGATGATCAGATCGACGCCGCGATGAGCGGCAATCTCTGCCGGTGCGGCACCTATCCGCGCATCCGCGCCGCGATCAGGACCGCCGCAACCAAATTGCAGGAGGCCTGAGCCATGGGTCGCGCCAGAACAATCGCCCGCCGGACGTTCCTGATCGGCTCCGCCGCCATCGCCGGTGGCGTCGCATTCGGGGCCTATATGGTCATGCGCGACCCCGCGAACCCGCTGGCGCAGGATGCCGGCGCGGGGGAGGCCGTGTTCAACCCGTGGGTCAAGATCAACGCCGAAGGCATCACGCTTGTGACGCCGCACGTCGATCTGGGGCAGGGGGCGGCCTCGATGCAGGCAACGCTGATCGCCGAGGAGCTGGACGTGGATCTGGATCAGGTCACGACCACGATGGGGCGACCCTCGGCCGCCTATTACAATACCGCCCTTGCCGCCGAAGCGGTCCCCTTCCGGTCCAACGATGACGGGCTGCTGCCCAATGTGATGCGCGACACGATGGGCGCGGTGATGAAAGTGCTCGGTGCGCAGGTGACCGGCGGCTCGTCGTCGGTGCCGGACAGCTTTGACAAGCTGCGCCGCGCCGGTGCCGTGGCGCGCGAAACGCTCAAGCGCGCCGCGTCGGAGGAAACCGGCATACCCACGGATGCGCTGCGCACCGACCGGGGGGCAGTGGTTCTGCCGGACGGAACGCGGATGGCCTACACGGCGCTGGCTGCCACGGCCGCCACCCTTGAACCGGTAGACGATGTTACGCTGCGCGATCCGTCACAGTGGCGTCTGATCGGCAAAGACATGCAGCGGCTCGATATCGTTGCGAAATCCACCGGCACCCAGATCTACGGCATCGACGTGGCGATCGAGGGAATGAAATTCGCCTCGGTCCGGATGAACCCGCGCAAGGGCGCGGCCCTCTCGGGCTTTGACGCAAGTGCCGCCGAAGGCATGCGCGGGGTCGAGCGGATCATCGGCCTGCCCTACGGTGTCGCGGTGGTGGCAGACAACACCTGGCGTGCTTTCCGCGCGCTTGACGAAATCGAATACGACTGGGCAGACGCACCGTTTCCGGCAGAACAGGCCGATCACTGGGCCGCTGTCGCCGCGTCTTTCACCGAGGACAGGCTCGACAAGGAATGGCGCAACGACGGCGACGTGGAGGCCGCGCTGGCAGGCGAAGGAACCCTCGAAGCCGAGTACAAGGCACCCTATGTGGCGCACCAACCGCTTGAACCGCTGAGCGCGGTCGCCCTTGTCGAAAGCGACCGCGTCGATCTGTGGGTGTCGCACCAGTTGCCGCGTTTCGCGCAGCAGCGTGTCGCGGCGAGGCTGGGCATGGAGCCGGACCAGATCCATCTGCACAACCAGTATGCGGGTGGCAGCTTTGGCCACCGGCTGGAGTTCGACAATGTGGATGTGGCCGTCGACGTGGCCGCGAAGATGCCGGGAACCCCGATCAAGCTGACCTTCAGCCGCGAGGAGGATTTCGCGCAGGACTACAATCGCCAGATCGGAATAGCGCGGGGCCGTGGTGCCCATGCGAACGGGCAGGTCACCGCGCTTGATCTCGATATCGCGACGGTATCGGCGGCACGGTCGCAATCGAAACGGCTGGGGGCGCCCGTTCCGGGGCCGGATACGCAGATCCCGGCGGGGGCGTGGAACATGCGCTACGCCGTGCCGAACCTGCGCGTGCGCGCCTACGCGGTGCCGGAACTTGCGCCCACATCGTCGTGGCGCTCTGTCGGTGCCTCTACCGCAGGTTTCTTCGCCGAAGGGTTTCTGGACGAGCTGATCCATGCCGCAGGGGCCGATCCGATGGCCGAACGGCTGCGCCTTGCGAACGATCCGGATGCGCGCGCGGTTCTCGAAGCGGTGGCCGAGATGTCGAACTGGGGCGAAGCCTTGTCGCAGGGGGTCGGGCGCGGCGTCGCACTTGTGACCTCTTTCGGAGTGCCGACGGCGGAAGTGGTAGAAGTGCGGGATACACCGGATGGTATCCGGATCGAACGGGTCTGGATCGCAGCCGAGGTCGGGCAGGTCGTTGATCCGGTCAACTTCGAAAATGTGGTCGCCGGTGGTGTCATCTGGGGGCTGGGGCACGCGATGAACTCGGAAATCACCTATAGCGATGGTCGGGCAGAGCAGGATAATTTCCACATGGCCGAGGGCATGCGCCTGCACCAGTGCCCGGTGATCGAGGTGCGCGGCCTCGAAAACAACGACACCGTGCGCGGAGTGGGCGAGCCGCCCGTGCCCCCGGCCGCACCGGCGCTGGCCAACGCGATTTTCGCGGCAACCGGAAAGCGGTTGCGCCAGATGCCCTTCTTTCACGAGGTGACCTTCGCATGAGAGGGATGGTTTTCGCGCTGTGCCTGCTGCCGGTCGGCGCGGTCGCACAGGGCGGCGACAGCCCGGCGCGCGCCGATGGCATTGCGGCGTGGTCGCGGATATATGCGACCGTCTCGCATCCGCGCTGCACGAACTGCCACGTGGGCGACAGCGGCAGACCGGGATGGGAGGCGCTGGGCTACGGCGAAGGGCGCCTTCACGCGATGAACATCGTCGCCGGTGACAGCAGGATCGGCGCGGAGACGATCCCGTGCCGCACCTGCCACATCAGCGCAGCCGGTCCGAACGATACGCCCCATGCCGCTCCGCAAATTGACGACGCGTGGCGATTGCCGCCGGTCGAACTGGCGTGGCGCGGCAAGACCAGTGAAGAGGTCTGCGCCCAACTGCGCGACCCCGAACGAAACGACGGGTTCGACATCGAGGGTCTGGCCCAACATGTGCTGGAAAGCGCTTTCGTGAACTGGGGTTTTGCGCCGGGCGGCGGGCGCGAACCGGCTCCGGGCAGCGCGCAGGCGCTTGCCGCGGACATTCGCGCATGGGGTGCTGCGGGCATGCCCTGCGACCCCGGATGACCCGCAGCCGGTGGCATGCTGCGCAGGGGCGGCAAGGCCCGATGCCCACAGATCACGCGCATTGGCGTGATCGGCCTGCGATGTGCCGCTTAACGTCTTGACGGGCGCGGCGACAAAGGCGCTCCTTGGGCATGGAAATCCTGCATATCACCCGCCCCGCGCCTCTGACCGGCCTCGATGAAATCCCGCTGCCCTCCGGCGATGCGCAGGCGGCGCTGTCGCTGGTCCGGCGCTGTCCGGTCTACGCCGAAACGCCGCTGGTCACCTCTGCCGCGATCGCGACAGAAGCCGGCGTTCAAGACGTCTGGATCAAGGACGAACGCGGCCGGATGGGATTGGGCAGCTTCAAGGCTCTCGGGGCGGCCTATGTCATCGCGGTGGACAAGGAACGCGGCGACGCAGGCGGGCGGACCTATGTGACGGCGAGTGCGGGCAATCACGGTCTGTCGGTCGCCGCAGGCGCCGCGGCCTTTGGCGCATCCTCTGTTGTCTATATCGCGCAGACCGTCCCCGAAGGGTTCGAAAGCCGGCTGTCGGCGCAGGGGGCCGAGGTCCGCCGCGCCGGTGACACCTACGAGGAGAGCCTGAAAGCCGCGGAGGACGCCGCGCGCGATAACGGCTGGGCGTTGCTGTCGGACGGATCGTGGCACGGCTATACCGAACGCCCGCATCGCCTGATGGAAGGCTATACCGTCCTGATGGCCGAGGCCATCGCGCAACTGCCGGACGCGCCGACGCATATCTTCCTGCAGGCCGGTGTAGGCGGGCTGGCCTGTGCCTGCGCGCGGATGGCGCGTCAGGCATGGGGAGATGGCCCGCGCATCATCGTGGTCGAACCCGACGCCGCCCCCGCGCTATACGGCTCGATCGACGCCGGCAGGGCGGTCGAGAGCGAGGGCCCCGTGTCCTCCATGGGGCGGCTCGATTGCAAGATGCCGTCACTGATCGCGCTCAAGGGTCTGGCCGAAGACGCGGATGCATTCGCGCTGGTGTCCGAGGCCGAGGGCGAGGCGGGGGCGGGCATGTGCATGGTGACCGGTTTGCAAAGCAGCCCGTCGGGGGCTGCGGGCATCGCCGCGCTGCTGGCGCTGTCGCCGGAGCAGCGCGCGGCGCTCGGCATCGATGCCGGGTCGCGCGTTCTGTGTGTGCTGAGCGAAGGCCCCGCATGATGCAACGCGGCTTCGATGTCGCCGAATACGAGGGCAGGCTTGCGCGCGCACAGACTGCCATGGCCCGCGCCGGTCTGTCCGCGATCCTGCTGACGCTCGAAGCCGACATCCGCTACTTCACCGGTTTTCTCACGCGGTTCTGGGAAAGCCCGACGCGGCCGTGGTTCCTGATCGTGCCCGCGCAGGGAAAACCCGTGGCCGTGATCCCCGCCATTGGTGCCGCCCTCATGGCGCAGACGTGGATCGACGATATCCGCACATGGCCCGCGCCCGAACCCGCCGACGATGGCGTGAGCCTTCTTGCCGACACCCTGAACGAAATCGCTGGCAAGGGCCGGATCGGAACGCCCATGGGGTTGGAAAGCCACCTGAGGATGCCGCTGGCAAGCTGGGCGTCGCTGCAGGCGCGGTTGCACGGACCGGTCGGCCCCGAGCACGGGCTCGTCGCAGGGCTGAGAGCCGTCAAATCCGCCGCCGAGATCGACAAGATCGCGCAGGCCTGTGCGATTGCCGGACGGGCCTTTGCGCGGGTCCCGCAGATCGCTGCGGCGGGCGTGCCGCTGTCGAAAGTCTTCCGCGATTTTCAGGGGCTGTGCCTGTCTGAAGGGGCCGATTGGGTTCCCTATCTCGCCGGGGCATCGGATGCGGGCGGCTATGCCGATGTGATCTCTCCCGCGCGGGACGCACCGCTGGCGCTGGGTGATGTCCTGATGCTCGATACCGGGTTGGTCTGGGACGGATATTTCAGCGACTTCGACCGCAACTTCAGCGTGGGCCCGCCCTCACGCGCGGTCGAAGCGGCGCACGCGCGTCTGATCGACGCCACGGATGCAGCCGCTGCCATCGCGCGTCCGGGAACCACGGCGGCCGAGCTTTACCACGCGCTCGACGCGGTGGTGACGGGCGGGCAAGGCGGGTCGGACGCGGGCAGGTTGGGGCATGGTGTGGGCATGCAACTTACCGAGGGTCTGTCGCTGATCCCGCAGGATCATACACCGCTGGAGCCCGGCATGGTCATCACGCTCGAGCCGGGCGTGGCCCTAGGCGCGGGCCGCACGATGGTGCACGAAGAAGTCATCGCCATCACCGAAGGGGCGCCGCGCTATCTGTCACCGCGCGCGGGGTCCGGGATCGTGCGCCTGTGAGCCGCTACCGCTATGACGCGGCACCGTCATCGGGTGCTGCGCCTCTGGGTCTGCTGGTGCTGCAGGTGGATGAAACCGTGGAAATGGACATGCGCCGCATGCTGCCCGCCGAACAGCCCTTTTACGTCAGCCGCGTTCCTTCCGGTGACGAGGTCACACCCGAAACTCTGAGAAAGATGAAGGGAGCGTTGACCGCTGCCGCGCAGCTTTTGCCGCAGGCCGAACAATACGCTGCCGTAGGGTATGCTTGCACCTCGGCCACCGGTGAAATCGGTGCGCAGGCGGTCGCCTCCATGGTGCGCGCCGGTGTGGCGACTGCGCGCGTGACCGATCCGTTGACCGCCTTGCGGGCGGCATGTGCTGCCTTGGGGGTGCGGCGGCTTGCGCTGCTGTCGCCCTACATCGCGCCGGTATCGGACAAGTTGCGCGCAGCCCTTGCTGCGGGCGGGATCGAGACGCCGCTTTTCGGCAGTTTCGAAGAACCGGTCGAACGCAACGTGGTGCGCATCAGCGAAACCTCGATCGAGTCGGCGGCGGTCGATCTGGTGGGCTCGGGCGGGGTCGATGCGCTGTTCCTGTCGTGCACGAACCTGCGGACCCTCCCGGTGATCGACCGGATCGAGGCGCGGACCGGCCTGCCGTGCCTGTCGAGCAATCAGGTTCTCGCATGGCACATGTGCGCGCGATCCCGCGTGCCCGGAACTCTGGGGCGTACGGGCGGGGGCGGGCAGACCGTCACCTGAAACACGGTCGCGCGCAGCGATTGCCGGGCGTTCTGCATCCACCCTCGCCATTCCGGCGCATTTGCGCGAACATGGCAGTCCATTCGGCCAGTGCCGGTTTCCGCAGATCCAGCCAACAGGACGTCCAGATGATCCTCTACAGTTGCAAGACAGCCCCGAACCCGCGCCGCGCGCGCATGTTTCTCGCAGAGAAAGGCGCGGAGATAGAGATCCGCGAAGTCGAGATCGCCAAGGGCGAGCAGTTGAGCGATGCGTTTCTAGAGGTCAATCCATTCGGCACGGTGCCCGCGCTGGTGACTGACGGGGGCACGCTGATCACCGAAAACGTCGCGATCGCGCACTACCTCGAAGAGATGTTTCCAGACAAGCCGCTGATGGGGCAGACCCCCGAAGAGCGGGCCGAGGTCCTGATGTGGAACGCCATCGCAGAGCTGCACGGGCTGCTGCCCGTGGGCGAGGCGTTCCGCAACAGCCATCCGGCGATGAAAGACCGCGCCATTCCCGGCCCCGACAACTACGCCCAGATCCCCGAGCTTGCCGAGCGCGGACATGCCCGCGCGCTGCGCTTTCTCGACCTTTTGGACGGGCGGTTGGCGGACCGTGAGTTCATCTGCGGTGACCGGTTCACGCTGGCGGATATTACCGCCTTTGTCGGCCTGTCGTTCGCGCGGGTGATCAAGATGTCCGTTCCGTCCGACAAAAAGGCAGTTGCCGACTGGTTCGCGCGTGTCGGCGAACGGGACAGCGCGCGGGCCTAGCTCGCCGCGTTTTCGCGCCCGGTCCCGAGCGGTTCAAGATCGCGCAACCCGGTCTGCGCCATGGCGATGGACAACTCTTCGGACAGCACCGACCAAAGCTGCCGGAGGCCCGCGTCACCCCCTGCCGCGATCGCGAATTGCAGGATCCGTCCGAAAAACACGAAATCCGCGCCCGCGTGGAACGCTTTCAGCACATCCTCGCCCGACCGCAGGCCGCTGTCGTAAAACAGGGGAAATCCGGGGCCGACCGCGCGGCGGATCTCCGGCAGCACGTCGATGGGGGCAGGTGCGCTTTCTAGCTGGCGCGCGCCGTGGCTGGAGACTTGCACCGCGTCAACGCCCGCGTCGCGCAGCGCCAGCGCGTCCAGCGCGTCCAGCACACCTTTCACGACCAGCTTGCCGGGCCATGCGTCACGCAATCGCGCCAGCGTCTCCCAGGTGGCGCGTGCGCGGCTTTCGGTGCGATCGAAGGCATAGCCCCGCATCCGGAAATTCGCCATCTGCGGTTTGCCCGCCAGCAGCGCCGCGATGGACCAGCGCGGGTGCAGGGCGAAATCCACGAACTGGCGCGGACCGATGCGGAACGGCATCTTGAAGCCGTGGCGCAATTCGCGCGGGCGGCGGCCGACCTCGGGCACATCGACTGTCAGGATCAGCGTCTCGTATCCGGCTGCCCGCGCGCGGTCGACCAGTTTGAACGTACCGCTGCCGTCGCCGCTGAAATAAAGCTGGAACCACGCGTGGCCCTCGGCCACTTCGATGATCCGCTCCATCGGTGTCGAGGCCACGGTGGAGACGCAATGCGGCACGCAGTGATCCGCCGCCAGCCGGGCCAGCATCAGATCCGCGCCCGGTGCGCTGAGATTGCACATGCCCATCGGGGCGATCCCGAAAGGGCGTTCGGTCGGCTGTGCCAAAACACGGCTGGCAAGGCTGCGACTGCTGACGTCCCGGAGGATACGGGGGCGTAGGGTAATCGCGTCGAGGGCTGCGCGGTTGCGCCGCGCGCCGCCCTCGCTTCCGGCGGCACCGTCGATGTAGTCAAAGATCATCCACGGCAACCGCCGCCGTGCGAGCCGCCGCGCATCCGCTGCCGAGTGGATCTGCGCGGCGGCTCCCATCCGCTACTCTGCCACCGCTTTCATGAAGCGGTCCTTGATGACCACGGGGTCCATGGTGATGACCGGCATCTTGGCGTTGCCGCTGTCGCATTTCACGACCATTACCGTGGCCTTGCCACCGTCGATGGCCGCCTGCAGGGCCGCGCCGGTGTCCTTGTCCTGCACCTCGACCACGTTATCGCAGCCCGCCGCGCGTGCCATGCCCGCCAGATCGGTTTTCTTGCCGGTATAGGTCGGCTGATCCCCGGTCGACCCGTAAGAGCCGTTGTCGATGATCATCAGGATGTAGTTCCCGGGGGCGTTGTTGCCGATGGTGGGCAGTGTGCCGAGGTTGGTCAGGACAGACCCGTCCCCGTCGATGGCGATTACCGTCTTGGGTTGCGCAAGGGCCAGCCCAAGCCCGATGGAGGACGACAGGCCCATCGTTCCCAGCATGTAGAAATTCGTCGGCTGGTCGTCGATGGCGTGCAATTCCTGGCTGGGGATACCGATGTTGCAGACGACAAGCTGGTCACGCAGGATCGGGGCGATTTCTTTCAGGATTTCGGAACGGATCATTGGTCGCCATAGCCTCCCCAGAAATTGGCGTCGGTCAGGATCGCCACGGGTTTGTTGCACATGAAGGTGTATTTCAGGATCATGTCGAACTCCTCGACATCCGACTGGCGGTGGAAGTGGTAGGTGGGGATGTTCATCTGCGCCAGCAGGGCCTTGGTGTGGACCGCCATCTCGACCTGACAGGCCACCGGTTCGCGCAATTCCCCGCGATAGGAAATCAGCATCGGCAGGGGCATCCGGTAGTACTGGATCAATGTCGCCAGCGTGTTGATCGTCACGCCGATGGCGGTGTTCTGCATGATGATGGCGGGACGTTTGCCGCCCATCCACGCGCCCGCGCACAGGCCCATTCCCTCGTCCTCCTTGTTGGAGGGGATATGGAAAATCTTCTCGTGCGCGTCGATCTCCTCGATCACACCGGCCAGCTGTTTGCAGGGGACGGTGGTGACGAAAGAGACATCGTTGGCAACAAGATCCTCCGTGATCTTCTTGTCGATGTTCATGCGGTTGGTGCCTTTCGGTAGGGGCGCGCGCGAACGCGCCGCGGGTTGGTGTCAGGAGGTGCGGTGGACGTGAACCGCGCAGGGCGCGTGGCGCACCACCCGCGCGGCGGTAGAGCCCAGCAGGTAGTCGCTGAACCCCGGTTTATGCGAGCCGATGACGATACAGTCGATGTTGTTCGCATCGGAATAGTCGATGATGCTGCGGTAGGTGTGGCCGCGGACGATATCGGTCACGACACCGTCCATCCCTTTGGTCTTCGCCTCCAGCTGGTTCTTGGCGGCGGCAAATGCTTCCTTGACCGCTTCGGGATCGAGATAGGCGGTCACCGATCCCTGCGGGGCCTCGTAGACATGCAGCGCGATCACCTCGCCGCCGTCGTCCACCAGCCGCTGCGCGATCTCCAGCGTGAACGGAGACACCCCGTGATCGAGCGCCATCGGAACAAGTATCTTTTTATACATCCGGTATCTCTCCTGTTTTTGCGGTGTCAGGCCCAAGGGTCCAGTATGATCTTGGGGGATGCGACACGCCCCTGCCGCAGGTCGCGGAATGCCTCTTGCCCCTGCGACAGCGGGCGCGGCTCGGTCCAGTCGAGCGGTCCGAGGCGGCCGTCGAAGATCGCCCCTGCGGTATCACGAAAATCCTGCGCGGTGTAGGTGTAGGTTCCCACAAAAGTGATCTCCTGAAGCGTCAGGCGCCGGATATCGAGGCCTCCCATATCCTCGCCCAGACCCACGTGGACGATCACGCCACCGGGCTCGGCCAGGGCCGATGCGGTGACCCGCGTTGCCTGAAAGCCCACTGCATCTAGGATCAGCGGATAGCTGCCTTGGGGTGTCACGACGGTCCGTTCGCCACAACAATCCGTCAGGAACGCGCGCCGCGCATCATTGGGTTCGGCCACCGTGATGTCCGGGACGCCCATGGCCCGCAGGGCAAGTGCGGCGGCCAGACCGATCGCACCACCGCCCAGCACCAGCGCGCGCCGCTCCATCGTGGGATGCAGCGCGGCAAGGCCCAGCTTGGCGGCGTGCCAGCTGACCGCCAGCGGCTCGGCCAGCGCGGCCATGGCCAGCGGGACACTCTCCGGAACCGCCACGAGGTTTACCTCCGGCATGGAGACGTATTGCGCGAACGCACCCTCGCGCGGGGGCATCGAGATGATCTGGCGGGACGGGCAGAGGTTCTCCCGGCCCGAGGCGCAGGCGGGGCAGGTGCCGCAGGTGACAAGCGGGTTGATCGTGACGCGTGCGCCGTCGCGCGGCCCGCCTTCGACGGTCCCGGCGGCCTCGTGCCCGAGGATCAGGGGCGCGGGGCGCCGTGCATCATGGCCAAGATAGGCGTGCATGTCCGATCCGCAGATGCCCACGGCCTCGATCCTGACCAGATGTTCACCCTGCGCGGGGACGGGGGCATCGACCTCGCGATAGCCCAGATCCTCGATGCCATCATAAACCAGCGCCTTCATTTCGCGGTGAACCCCCCGTCGACCATCAGCACCTGACCGGTGACATAAGAAGAGGCGTCCGAGCATAGAAACAGCACCGGCCCGTCGATATCGGCAAGCGTGCCGTTGCGCCCGATGCAGGTCTGCGCGGCGTTGCGGTCCGCGCGGTCGGGATCGTCGAAGACAGCAACAGTCAATTCTGTCGGGAAGAAACCGGGGCCGATGGCATTTGCCGTGATCCCGGCGGGCGACCACGCTTCGGCCATGGCGCGGGTCAGCTGGGCAATCCCGCCCTTGCTCGCCCCGTAGGCGATGCCACCCGGAAAGGCGCGCGTGGTCTGGAGCGATGCGAAATTGACGATGCGCCCCCAGCCCTTGGCCTTCATCGCCGGCACCAGTGCCTGCGACAGGAAAAACGGGGCCGACAGGTTGAGCGTGAGTGTCCTGTCCCAGCCTTCGGCGGTGACATCATCGGCTGCCTCGCGGGTGTTCACACCTGCGGCATGGACCACGATATCGGGCGGGCCAAAGGGGGCCGAGACGCGTTCGACCAGCGATCCGAGCGCACCGCGGTCCGCCACGTCCGCATCAACCGCAGCACCGTTCGGGCGGATCTCTGCGACAAGGCTGTCGAGCGCGTCGCGCCTGCGGGCAACGCCCACCACGCGCGCACCCGCGCCCGCCAGAACCAGCGCCGCGCGCCGCCCCAGCCCGGAACTGGCGCCGGTGACGCAGGCCACCTTTCCCGACAGATCGAACAGGGCGCGTGGGTCAGCCATCGGCGGTCAGGTCGAATGTCTCGTCGGGGAAGTATTTCGCCAGCCTCACGTCGGCAGCGCGGGCGTGGCCCTCCATTCCTTCGAGGCGGCTGATCCGCGCGGTGGCTTCGGCAACCGCTTTCGAGGCTTCGCGGCTGGTACGCTGCCATGTGACGATCTTCATGTATTTGTGGACACTCAGGCCGCCGGTATAGCTTGCCGCGCCCGAGGTTGGCAGCACGTGGTTGGTGCCCGTGGCCTTGTCGCCGTAAGAGACGGTTGTTTCCTCCCCCAGAAAGAGAGAGCCGTAGCAGGTCAGGCGTTCGAGCCACCAATCGAGGTCCTCGGCCTGCACGGTCAGATGCTCGGGTGCGTATGCGTCCGAACAGGCGGCCATGTCATCGCGGTCGGCGCATAGGATCACTTCGGCATAGTCGCGCCACGCGGCAAAGGCGTTCTCGCGGTTCAGATCGGGCAGGTCCGCGATCAGGTCTGGCACCAGATCCATCACCTTTTCCGCGAGCGCACGGTCATCGGTCACCAGCCAGACCGGAGAGTTGTATCCATGCTCTGCCTGGCTGACCAGATCGGTTGCGACGATATGGGCGTCCGCCGTCTTGTCGGCGAGGATCAGGCTGTCGGTGGGCCCCGCGATCATGTCGATGCCCACGCGGCCAAAGAGGATACGCTTGGCTTCGGCGACGAACTGGTTGCCGGGACCGACGAGGATATTCGCCTTGGGCAGACCGAAAAGACCGAATGTCATCGCGGCAACGCCCTGTACCCCACCCATGGCAAGGATCTTGTCCGCGCCACAGATATGCGCGGCATAGACGATCGCCGGTGCCACGCCGACATCGGGGCGGGGCGGCGAACAGGCGGTGATGTGTTTACACCCCGCAACCTTTGCAGTCGTGACCGTCATGATCGCGCTGGCGATGTGGCTGTAGCGCCCGCCGGGTACATAGCACCCAGCCGCATCCACAGGGATGACTTTCTGGCCCGCGAAAAAGCCCGGCGTGATCTCCATTTCCACATTCGTTGTCGTGCCTTTTTGCAGTTCAGCAAAGCGTTTCACGTTTTCATGGGCAAAGCGGATATCGGCCTTCAGCTTTTCGGGGACCTGCGCGATGGCCGCGTCGATCTCCTCCTGCGTCATCACGATGTTACCGGTGTAGCGGTCGAATTTCTCGGCGTATTCGCGCGCCTTGGCGTCGCCGCCTGCTTCGATATCGGCGAGGATGGTCTTGACGGTCTGATGCACCTCCGTGGCATCCGATTTCGCCGTGAGGGTCGCTTTTTTCAGGTAGTCGCGTGTCATGGTGTGAACCCTATTTGTAGATATCCGGGAGCAGCGTGGTCGACACTGCGGGAACGTAGGCAATCAGCAGCACGACGACGAACATGCACAAGACGAACGGCACGGCGCGGGCTGCGATCTTCAGGATGGACTCTCCGGTGATCCCCGAGACCACGAAGAGGTTGAGGCCGAGGGGCGGCGTGATGAACCCGACCCCCAGTGCGGTGATCATCATGATGCAGAACTGGATCTCGTTCATGCCGATGTTGTCGGCGAGCGGTTTCAGGATCGGGGCAAGGATCACGATGTTGGGCGTGGTTTCCATCACGCAGCCCGCCGCGATCAAAATGCCGATCATCAGCAGGATCAGCAGCCACGGTTCGTCCGTAAGGCCGGTGACCGAGGTCACGAAGCCCTGCGGCACACCCATGATCGCCAGCGCCTCGGCCAGCGGGGCAGAAAAGGCGATGATCGGCAGGATCACCCCGTTCACCTTGGCCGAGCTCAGCAGCATCGCGGGAAAATCGGCCAGTGACAGGGTGCGCAGGATAAAGCCCATGGCGATGGTCACGACGACAGCCGTGGCGCCGGCCTCGGTCGGGGTCAGACGGCCCGAGAAGATCCCGTAGAAGATGATGCCGGGCACGATAAAGGCGTACCACCCCGATTTCAGAGACTTGCCGAGGTTCGCCGCCCATTCGCCAAACGTCATCTGCCCGCCGCCCTCGTAGGCGTAGATGCGGTTGACGATCAGGTTGGTGATCAGGATCGCCAGCAGGATGGCAAGGCCGGGAATAAGGGCCGCCAGAAACAGGGTCGAGGCGGAGATGCCCAACACCAGACCGATGATGATATAGGCGATCGACGGCGGGATCAGGATGCCGGTACAGGCCCCCGCCGCCACAAGCGCGCAGGCGTAGGGCCGTGGATAACCCGATTCCACCAGCCGCGCGATGGTCATGCGCCCCACGGCGGCCGCCCCTGCCGCGTCCGACCCCGAGATCGCCGCGAACATGCCGCAGACCAGCACCGTGGCCGATCCGAAGCCGCCCTTGGTAAAACAGGTCAATGCCTCGGCCACGTCCAGAAACTTGCGGCTGAGCCCGGTGCGCACCAGAACGTCACCGGTCAGGATGAAAAGCGGCACAGCCGTCAGTGCGAAGGCGTCGATGCCCGAGAACAGGCTTTCGCCCACCAGCGACAGCGGCAGATCGCCCGACATGTAGAGCATGGTGATCGCGCCGACCCCGATGGCGGCCCAGACCGGCACGGCAAGTGCGATCAGCGCCACGAACATGATCACCGGCAGATAGAAATCCCAGCCCAGCTCGACTGTCTGATTGAGTTGGTTCCAAAGCATCCGTCAGCTCCTCAATCGAACAGCGTGTCGCCTTCGTACACGGGTTTTCCCGTCCGAAGGGCGTGGAGGTCGCGCAACAAGGATTGCAACAAGCGCCAGATGATAAGGGTAAAGCCCGCGGGCACAGCCATCAGGAACCAGACTTTGGAAATCCGCAGCCCGTCCGTGACCGACCCGAACTTGGCCGAGACATGAACCGCCTCATACGACCAGTAGAGCGCGATGACAGCGACGAAGAACATCACCAGATCCCCGAAGATATACAGCAGCGCCTTGGGCCGGGGAGGCAGGTAATGCATGATCACGTCGATGCGGATATGCGCGCGTTCGCGGATGGCGGCGGCGGCCCCGATCCACGCAAGGTAGATGAACGAATAGCGCACGATCTCTTCCCCCCAGATCGAGGAATAGGAGAAAAGCTCGCGGCGGATCACTTCGATCGCCATGGTGATGACGAGCATCACGTAGAATGTCAGAAGCAGCCAGCGTTCGGCGTTCTGGTCGATGCGGCGCAATAGATCCATATTTCCTTCCACCCAATGAGATCAGCGGATGCAGCGCCTCAAAGCGATGCACGAAAGCATGTCGTCCGGGGAGGGGACGCCGCAGGTGTGCCGCGTCCCCCGCAGACGCATCAGGCGTCGTGAACGAAATACTTGCCTTGGGTTCCTGCGGCTTCTTCCATCTTGGCGAAGGCGTCCATCGAACCGGCAAGCTCTGTCTTGAACTCGTCCCATTCGGGGCGCTGGTAGCCGCCCGCATCCTGCCATTCGGCAAGCTGGTCGTCGCTCAGGGTGTGGAATTCGACCCCCGCCTTGGACAATTCGGCCATGGCGTAGGCGCGGGCCGAGGGGACCTTGGCTAGGTTCTGGTGGGCTGTCATCTCGGACCCCCACATGATGCCCTCTTGTACGTCGGCTGGCATCGAGTTGAACCATTCGAGGTTGCACGAATAGACCTGACTGTCCGGAACCGCCTGCGTGAAGGTGACGTGGCTCAGGATGTCCTTGAAGCCGAACACATAGAGCGCGCCGACGGACGGATCGAGTGCATCCGCAACCCCCTGTTTGATCGCTGAAGGAGTCTCGCCCCATGCGACCGGCGTCGGGTTGGCGCCGACCATCCGGTAATACTGCTGGAGCATCTTGGAGCCCGGCACGCGGAATTTCACACCGCTGAGGTCCGAGGGGCTGAGGACGGCGCCGGCGCCGCCCTTGCGGACCGCGACGACGCGCGGATCGATGTTGACGTAGAACAGCGCCTTGAACCCTGCGGCCTCGACTTTCGGGTGCACTTCTGTGTTCCAGAACTCCGAGTTCACGAGGTTGGTGAACCGCTGGTTCGAGCCGCAAAGATACGGCATGTTGATCAGGTCCACGGTGGAGGCGAAGGGCGCGAAGTTCGACAGCGAATGCTGCGCGGCCTGGATCGTGCCGCCCTGGACTTTTTGCACCAGATTGCCGCCGGAGCCCAGTTGCCCGCCGGGGGCGAGTTTCACATATACCTTGCCGTTGGTGGCGTTCTGGATGTTTTCCTTCAGGTCCAGCTGCATGATCGGGTAGCTGCGCGAGGCCCCCAGCACATAGGCCGTTGCCACCGTCATGACATGCTCTGCCGCTTTCTCGCGGTCGCGTTCTTCATTCGCGGTCTGTGCTGCGGCTTCGGACGACCACAGAACGCCGGACGCGCCCGCAACCATCGCCGCGGTGAAACCGCCTGTGGCCGTCAGTTTCAGAAAATTCCGGCGCTCCGCCGACGCAAGTTCCTTGCGATCCTTGTCCATCCGTTTTCCTCCCGTTTGGATCTAACGGCCGCCTTTCTTGTTTTTTCGGTCGGCCTCTTTTTTCAGTATCGCCACGACGAACAAGATCGACGCGGCGAGAAGGACCAGCATCTCACCCACATCCCCAAGGAATGCGGCCCCCGCAAATGCGCCAAGGGCCACATTCGAAAAGTAGATGACGAATACAATGATCGATGCGGCAAGAAACATGCGGCGCTTTCCATAGCTGATCCTACGTCAACTGTAAGCGCTTACATTTGATTCGCGCAAGGACACTGATTTTCCCCATGCACTTTTGAAATTTCCGAATTAAAGTATTGGAATTATTGCAATCGGGGCCGAAACGGAATGTCTTCGCCACGCCAGATACCCACGCTCGAAGATGTGGCACGCGCCGCAGGCGTCTCTACCGCGACGGTTTCGCGGTGCCTCAACAGCACCGACAGCGTCTCGCAAAAGTCCCGCGAGAAGGTGATGAACGCGGTCGAGGATCTGGGATATACCCCCAACTTCGGCGCCCGCGTGATGGCGGCAAAACGCACGTTTACCATCGGTGCGATCATCCCGACGATGGACAACGCGATTTTCGCCCGCGGTCTGCAGGCCTTTCAGGAAGCGCTTCACGACAGGGGCTATACGCTGCTGGTGAGCAGCTCGTCCTACCGCCCCGACGTGGAGGCCGAGCAGATCAAGGCGCTGGTGGCGCGTGGCGCGGACGGTCTGCTGCTGATCGGATACGAGCGCGGCGCAGATATCTACTCCTATCTGGAGCGGCGCGGCGTTCCGACGCTGGTGTCTTGGGCGCTGTCTGCGGAGAAACCCCAACCCGCCATCGGGTTCGACAACCGCGCGTCGATGTATGCGCTGGCAGCAAAAGTGCTGGAGCTGGGGCACCGCCACATCGCGATGATCTCGGGGGTCATTGCGGGAAACGATCGCGCGGCGGGGCGTCTGCTGGGCATAACCGATGCGCTGAGAGCGGCGGGGCTGGACCCTGACGATCTGCACCGGATCGAAACCCCCTACGAGATTGAAAGCGGGGCAGAGGCCTTTGCGCGGTTGATGCAGGAAACACCGCGCCCCAGCGTTGTCATGTGTGGCAACGATGTTCTGGCGGTGGGGGCGTTGCAGCGCGCGCATGAAATGGGGCTGCGCGTGCCGCAGGATGTGTCGATCACCGGCTTCGACGATATCGAGATCGCGCGCATCGCCCGCCCCAAGCTGACGACGGTTCACGTGCCCCACCGCGAAATGGGCCGGATCGCCGCGGAAGAACTGATCGCGATGGTCGAGGGAAAGAGCGTGGGCGTGTCCCGCGCGCTCGAAAGCTCCCTGCGCATGCGCGACTCGCTCGGCCCGCCCCCTTCGGCCTAGGGCTGTTCCAACCCCTTGCGGAGCAGCGCATTTCTGAAAGGCCCGCGCCAGTTGCCGGTTTTACCTGCGCCGCATCCATTGCTATCATCGGCGCACGATAGATAGCAGCGACAGGCAGGAAGAGGCGACAGATGCACAAACGTCGACTTGGACGTGACGGGCCCGAAGTCGGGGCGGTCGGATATGGCGCGATGTCGTTCTCCGACATGTACGGGCCAACAAACACCGAAGAAAGCCACGCGATCCTCGATGCCTGCCGCGACCTCGGGGTGACGCATCTGGACACCGCGAATGTCTACGGGATGGGCAAATCCGAGAAGGCCATCGGCAGCTATCTTGCCGCGCACCCCGGCGCGCGCGACGAATTCGTCATCGCGACCAAGGCCACGATCACCCGCGACGCCGACGGCAACAGGTTTTTCGACAACACCGCAGAGCATCTGGAGGCGGAACTCGATGCGTCGCTGAAACGGCTCGGGGTGGATTGCGTCGATCTCTTTTACGCCCACCGCCGCGATCCGCGCCTGACACCGGAGGAAACGGCGGCGAACCTCGGCCGTCTGGTCGAAAAGGGCAAGACCCGTGCCATCGGTCTGTCCGAAATCGCCCCCAGCACCCTGCGCCGCGCGATGACCGCCTATCCGGTCGCGGCGGTCCAGTCCGAATATTCGCTGTCCACCCGCTTTCCCGATCTGGGGCTGGTCCAGACCTGCGCGGAGCTTGGCGTTGCGATGATTGCCTTTTCGCCGGTGGGCCGGTCGCTGCTGACCGACAATCCGATCCCGCCCGGGCGCATCCCCGATCTGCCGTTCCTTGCGCAGAACCCGCGCTTCATGGAGCCTAATCTGGCAGAAAACCTCGCGATTACGGATGGGTTCCGGGCCTTGGCGGCGGAGATGGGCACCTCTGCCGCGGCGCTGTCGATTGCGTGGCTTTTGTCGCGCGGCGATCACGTGATCCCGATACCGGGCTCGCGGTCTGTCACGCATTTTCGCGAATGTGCGGACGGTGCCGGGCTGACGCTCACGGAAGCGGACCTCGCGCGCATCGAAGCGGTCCTGCCGGTCGGCTGGGCGCATGGGGACAGATACTCCGAGGCCCAGTGGATCGGGCCCGAGCGCTATTGCTAGGCAGATTGCGCGGCGGCGCTGCGTCTAGAGAAAGATCGGCCAGAGCAGCAGTGCTGCGCCCGCCACCACACCGAGGGCGCGTTCCCACAGGCGCAGGGGCCGCATGAACCATCCGGTCATCGCGGAGGTGATCAAGAGGATCGCAAGCACCGCGAAGACGACGGCAACCGCGATTGCCCCCGCGCTTCCCTTGAGGATCAGCGCGGGGTTATAGGCGAAGGCAAAGGGCAATACGAAAGCGGGCCAGCCGAAACGCATCGCCGCCAGCGCCGTTGCAATCGGACCGGATCCTGCCAGCGATGCTGCCGCGAAGGCGGCGATGGCGACGGGCGGCGTCACCATGCTGAGCATTCCGAAATAGAGCACGAAGAGATGCGCGCCTGTCGGATCGACGCCCAGCCGAACGATTGCGGGCGCAACCAGAGCGGCCAGCAGGACATAGACCGCAACCGTGGGCATTCCCATGCCCAGCACGATCGAGATCGCGGCGGCAAGGACCAGCAGCAACAGCACCTGATCCGATGCAAAGCCGACAAGGTATGTGGTCAGCCCGAAGCCGAGGCCGGTTTCATTCAGAACACCGATCACGATGCCCGCGGCTGCGGTGATCACAAGGATCTGTGCCAAGGCATCGCCTGCGCCCGCCAGAGCACCGGCCAAGCGGTTCGGCCAGAGCCCCGCGCGGGCAGGGCGTATGAAAACTGCGACCAGCAGCAGGACGCCGCAGGCAGCCAGACCGGCAGTATCGGGTTGCCAGTTCAGCGCGAAAAGCCCCCAGATCAGCGCGACAAACGGCAGCGCATAGGCCCATCCGGCGCGCAACACCGGACCGGCGTCGGGGCGGTTCGATCTTTCCACGCCGCGGATGCCGTCGCGACCGGCGACCAGATCGACCTGAAGGAACAGCGCGAAATAGAACAGCAGCGCGGGCAGCAGGGCGGCCATCACCACGTCGCCGTAGGAGATATCAAGGAATTCAGCCATCAGGAACGCGGCGGCCCCCATCACCGGCGGGGTCAGCTGGCCGCCGGTCGAGGCCATCGCCTCTATCCCGCCCGCGGCGCTGGGCTTGAACCCTGCCCGGCGCATCAGCGGGATCGAGATCACGCCCGTCGTCGCCACATTCGACACCGCACTGCCCGAGATCGACCCGAAGAGCGCCGAAGCCACCAGTGCAATCTTTGCCGATCCGCCGCGAAACCCACCCATCGACGCGGTTGCGAGATCGGTAAAGAATTTCGCGCCGCCCAGATGCTCGAGCAGGCGGCCGAAAGCCACAAAAATCACCACGATTGTCGCGGCGATTTTCAAGGGCGTGCCCAGCATCCCGCCCGTATCAAGCGCCAGCTGCGCGGCCAGCCGTTCCGGGGCGACCGGCAACGCCTGAAACCGTCCCGGCAACGCGGCGCCCCACAGCCCGTAGGCCCCGAATGCAAGCACGACGATGGTGATCGGCCAGCCTGCCGCCCGCACCAGCGCCAGCATCACCGTCGCCAGCAGCGCCAGCGCGACAGGCAGGGCGGTGGAGGGGTTGATCGCCGCAGCCAGCGACAGGTCCGGATAGGCCCATGCCAGCCATGCACCACCCACGATGGCCACTGCCGCGAGGCCGAAATCGACCGCATCCCCGAAACGGCCGAACCGCCCCCAGGGCCGGGCGAGGAAGACATGCGCGGCAGCGCAGGCCAGAACCGCTGCCAGAAACTGTTCGGTATAGACGGCGAGCCTGAGTTCGCGGTGCAGACCCAGCGCCCACGCGCCCGCAAGGACAATCAGGATCAGCCCCAGAGCGCGCGACAGGGAACCGCGCAGACCCGCGCCGGATCGGGCCTGCTCTCGGTCGGAGGTGGGCGTTTGCTGGGTCTGGGTGCTGGTCACGCGAAACTCCATTCGGGATTAGCGCCCCCGCCACGCGACGCGATGCGCGTCGGGGCGGGGGAGGCGAAGAGGCGTTATTCGGACCAGATGCCGGCCTCGCGGTAGAAACGGATGGCACCGGGGTGGAATGTCGCCCCCTCGACCTGAGTGCTCATGGCCGCCGGATCGAAGCGGCGGAAGGACCCGTGCGTCTCGATCAGCGCCTCCTTGTTGGCGTGCAGGGCCTTTACCAGCTCATAGACCATATCCTCGTCGGCACCCGCGTGGGTCAGCAGCGTATACTGATAGCCGATCAGGTCGACAGGTTCGGTGATCTCGGGCAGCCGGTCCGACGGTTCGACCCGCCCGACGTAGGATCCCGGCAGGCTGGCCGCGACGGCAGCGGCCGCTTCTTCGCCCTCGATCACGGTGATGAAACGCACGGGCCGCTGGCTCATGGTCTGCTTGACGACGCCCGATCCGGGGGCAAGCATAACGCCCGCCACAGAGCCCTGCGCCAGCAGCTTGGCGCCTTCAACGAAATTGGGTACAGGCACGCCGTCCAGATCATCGGGGGCGACGCCCGCCGCTTCCAGCACCGCTTCCTGCATCACGCCCACCAGCCGCTGGCGCACGTAGCCTACGGGAAACGGTTGGCCCCTGAGATCCTCGAGAGAGTTGATGTCACTGTCGGCGGCCACCATGATCCCCACCTCGAAGGGCTGCAACATCGCGGCGACCCTGACTTCGGGATTGGCGGAGCCTTCGAAATTGCCGCTGCCCTGCGTCGCAAAGACCGCTTCGAACGCGTTGGATGTAGCGAAATCAATCGCTCCCTGGTTCAGCGCGGGGATATAGACGGACGATCCGCCCTGACCGACCGCGCGGACTTCGGTCTGGGTATTCTCGGTGGCGACCTGTGCGATGCCTGCGGCGATGGAGTATCCCAGCGATCCCTGCGGCAGGGTGCCGATGGCGACAGGCCCGTCCTGCGCGATGGCGGTGGTCGAGGTCAGCGCCAGTGCGGCGGCGGCGATCAGATGTTTCATATCGTGGTCTTCCTTTTTCCTGAGGTGTCCTGTGGTTGCGGTCTTCCGTTCTCTTCTTCTCCGTTTCAGCGGTCGGGGTCGCGCCTGTGCGGTTCGGTCAGCAGCTTGCAGGCGTATGCGCCGACCGTGCTGTCGGGTGTGCCAAGGTCATCGGCGATCTCGAAATGGTTGCGCCCGGCGACTTGCCGGCAGACGGTCAGCTTGCCCGCATGCGCCAGCGCTGCGCCGTAGGCTTCCGACTGGCGGCGAAATTCCGGCGACTCCTCCGAGCCATAGAAAAGGTGCACCGGCACGCGGGTTTCGGCAATCCTTCGAATGGGGCTGAGATCCCGTACCTCCTGCGCGTCAAGGTCGATATAGCTTCGCCGCGCGCTGAGCATCACGGGATGAAGGTCGTAGGATCCGCTGATGCACAGAACGGCGCGCAGGGCATCCGGGGGCAGCGCGTCTCCGAAGTCATGCGACGCCAGCAGCGCCGCCATATGCGCCCCGGATGAATGGCCCGATACCACGATGTCACGCGCCGTGCCGTTTTCCACCAACGTGCGGTAGGTCCAGACCAGCGCCCGCGCGATCTGGCCGAAGACATCGGGCATCCGCGTCTCCGGCAGCCGTCCGAATTCGGGCACCGCAAGGGGCATGTCGATGGCGTGCATGGCCGGCGCGATGAAACTGCAAGCTTCCTTTGACTGCCGCTGCCACGCCCCGCCGTGGACATGGAAATGCACGGATGGCCCCGGCGCGTCGAAGAGATCGATCCGCTCGTCGGCGGATTTGCCGTAGGCATGTTCGGCGTAGCGGTAGCGTGCCGTCCGGCTGTGCGCCCCGCGCGTGTCCCAGCCCTTGAGGATCGGGCCGATGTTATCCGCCCATTCCGTTTGGGTATAGGCACGGTCAAGCTCGGCCTGCGTATAGTCGAGGTAAACCTTTTCGGGTGCCGGTTCGGATCTCATATTCTGTTGAACGTCTCCTGTTTCCTCGCCCAGCAGACACCACCGAGGGGGCTTTCGGCCATTGCAAATCGGTGGCGCTGGTATAACAATTTGTAATGCAGCTAAATCACCGTGAACTTCGCGCCTTTCTTGCCATCGCCCGATCCGGGACGATCAACGCCGCCGCGCAGGCCGTCGGCATGACGCAACCCGCGCTCAGCCGCTCGCTCAAACGGCTGGAGGCGACCTTGCAGGCGCGGCTGTTCGACAGGCATCCCGGCGGGATGGCGCTGACCGAGTTCGGGCGTCTGGTCTTGCAGCACGCCGAACTGATGGAATTCGAGACGGCCCGCCTCACCGAAGAGATCCGCATGTTGAACGGGACCGCCACGGGGTTCGTGCGGGTGGGTATTGTGCCCAGTGCGATTTCCAGCCTGTTGCGGCAGGCGCTGTGCGACGTGTTCGAGGTCGCGCCGGATGTGCAGGTCCAGATCGTCGAAGGGGCGGGCAACCAGATGCTCGACGCGGTGGCCAATGGCCGCGTCGATTTCGCGGTGATCGGGCAGGTCCAGTCCGACATTCAGGACGGTGTCGTCACAACGCCTATCGGAAGCGAGGAAGTCTGCGTCGCCGCGCGCCCCGACCATCCCGTGTTTTCGCATCCCGCGCTGAGTTTTGCGGATCTTGCCGCCTACCGCTGGATCCTGCCGCGCAAGGGCAATGCGATCTGGATCGGGTTCAACAACATGTTCCGCAGTCAGGGGCTGGAGCCGCCCACACCCCATGTCGCGACCAACTCGGTCCACACGCTGAAAACGATCGTATCGCAGGACGATTATCTGACCATGATGTCACGGGTCATCTTCTCGCTCGAGGAACGCAATGGGCTGATCCTGCCGATCCCGCTGCGGCAGGCACACTGGCGGCGGGATATCCTGCTGGCGCGCCGCAGCCAGCGCAGCCTTCTGCCCGCCACCCGCCTGTTGCTCTCGGCCTTCGAAAAGCAGGCCCGCGCGGTGATCGCCGGTGCCGAAGGCGCGGTGCACCCGCCGTCTGCGTGACGCCCGCGCCTGATCTGGAGCCAACACCTCAAAGCCACTGGCAGGCTCAAGACGCCCCGCCCGGGCGTCGCCACTTCTACATGGCGTGGTTTCATCAAGGCGCTCGAGCTGTGCGGAGTCAAATATGTTGACTTGAATAAATAAGTTCGTACTAATTTGGGCGATGAGGATTTCAATCGATATCGGCGGCACCTTTACGGATGTCGTGGCCGAAACGCAGACCGGTCTGGAAACCGTCAAGGTCCTGACCACGCCGGAGGCGCCCGACCGTGGCGCGCTGGAGGGTGTGGACCGGCTGCTCGCCGGCCTCGGGCGGGGCTACGCCGACATCGCGGCGGTGATCCACGGCACGACGCTCGCCACCAATGCGCTGATCGAACGACGCGGGGCCAAAACCGCCTTCGTCACCACCGCCGGTTTCCGTGATGTGCTGGACATGCGCTACGAAAAGCGGTTCGAACAGTATGATCTGAACATCGAAATGCCGGTTTCGCTGGTGGAGCGGCCACTGCGGCTGGGGCTTCACGAAAGGATACTGGCGGACGGATCGGTATTGCGCGCGCCAGACGACGCCGAGATCGACGCGCTGGCCGCGCGCATCGCAGCGGCGGGGGTAGAGGCCGTTGCGATCGGGTTCCTGCATTCCTACCGCAATCCCGCGCACGAGGTTTACGTGGCCGAACGCCTCCGCAACGCGCTGGGCGAGGGGGTCACCATCTGTCAGAGCGCCGATGTCGCCTGTGAAATCCGCGAATATGAGCGGTTCTCGACCGTCTGCGCGAACGCCTATGTGCGTCCGCTGATGTCGAAGTATCTTGGTGCCTTGCAGGACGAACTGCACTCGCGTGGTTTTGACGGATCATTCCTGATGATGCTGTCGGGCGGCGGTCTGACCACGCTTGATCAGGCGATGCGGTTCCCGATACGGCTGGTGGAAAGCGGTCCTGCGGGCGGCGTGGCGCTGGCAGCCCATGTGGCGCGTGAGGTCGGATCGCAGCGCACCCTGTCGCTCGATATCGGTGGCACGACTGCGAAGATCTGCTTTATCCGCGACGGCCATCCCCAAACCACCCGCCGGTTCGAAGTCGCCCGCGCGTGGCGTGACACCAAGGGCAGCGGACTGCCCGTGCGGGTGCCCACGGTCGAGCTGGTCGAAATCGGCGCGGGCGGCGGATCCATCGCGGGCGTCGATACGCTGGGGCGGCTCAGGGTCGGGCCGCGCAGTGCGGGATCCGATCCCGGACCGGCGGCCTACGGACGCGGCGGCACCGATGCGACGATCACCGACGCCCACCTGACGGTTGGCAACATAGACCCCGCCGGATTTGCGGGCGGCATGATTTCTCTGGCACCCGAAAACGCGCCGGCGGCGATCGAAACCCATGTTCAGGTGCCGATGGGCCTCGGCGATGTGGACACCGCCGCGGCGGGCATCGTCGAGCTTGCGGACGAAACGATGGCCAATGCGGCGCGGGTCCATGGGATCGAGCTGGGTCACGATATCGCGGCCTTCGATCTGCTGGTGACCGGCGGCGGCGGCGCGCTGCACGCCGCGCGCATCGCCGAGAAGCTCGGCATCCGCCGGATCATCGTGCCGCAGAATGCGGGTGTCGGGTCTGCGGTGGGCTTCCTGCGCTCGCCGGTTGCTTTCGAAAGCGCCATTTCGGTGATGGAGGTGCTGGCCAATGTCGATGTGGCCGCATTATCCGGTCGCATTGCCGAACAGCTTTCCCACGTGCGCGCCATCGTGGCCGAAGCGGTGCCGGAAGACAGGGTAACGGCCTTCGTGAAGGTCGAGATGCGCTATCAGGGGCAGGGCATGGACATCGTCATTGAACAAAGTGCCGAAGAGGGCGCTACGCTCGACCTGCCTGCGCTGGAGGCGGAATTCATCGACCGCTACAACGCGCTTGTCGGGTTCACCCTGAAAGACATCCCGGTGGAGCTCGTGTCCGTCAGCGTCACCGCCCGCGAGAGGCGCGAGGCCGCCACCTCCGCATGGGCCCCCGCGCAGACGCAAGAGGTGCAGGCGGACCGCACTGTCTATGACCTTGCCGAAGGCGTGCGCATTGCCTACCGCGTGGCCGGGCGCACCGCGCTGGGCGCCGATGCCGCGACCGGCCCCATGGTGGTGACCGAGGACCAGACGACGACGCTTGTCCGCCCGGGCTGGACGGTTCGCGCCAGCCGCGAAGGCCATCTGATGCTCGAGAGGTCGCAGCCATGACCGGTGGGCTGGATATCGTCGCGCAGAACGTTCTCTGGAACAGGCTCATCTCGGTCTGTGAGGAACAGGCCAACGCGCTGATGCGGGCGGCTTTCGGTGCCATTGTCCGCGAGGCGGGCGATCTGTCGGCAGGGGTGTTCGACGCACGCGGCGACATGCTGGCGCAGGCCGTGACCGGCACGCCGGGGCATGTGAACACAATGGCCGCGTCCGTGCGCGCGATGCTGGCGCATGTACCCGCGCACAGCCTGAAACCCGGCGACGCGCTGGTGACGAACGACCCGTGGATGGGGGCGGGCCATGTCTTTGACTTTGTCGTCGTCACGCCCGCGTTTCAGGACGGGCGGATCGTGGGCTTTCTCGCTTCGACCAGTCATATCGTCGACATCGGCGGGCGCGGCTGGTCGGCAGAGGCCGGTTCGGTCTTCGAGGAAGGGGTAACCTTTCCGGTGCTGCATCTGCGTCGCGGGCGCCAGTTGAACGAGGATCTGCTGTCCATCGTGACCGCCAATTCGCGCGTTCCGCACGAGGCGCGCGGGGATATCCTGTCGCTGTTGTCGTGCAACGACACCGGCGTGGCGCGGCTGCTCGACCTGATGGCGGAATACGATCTGCGCGATCTCGTCTCGGCCGCCGATTTCATCTTTTCAAGCTCGGCCAGGGGGACGCGCAAGGCGCTCAGGCGTGCGCCGGAAGGGGTCTATGAGAACACCATGTTTCTTGACGGCTACGACGCGCCGATCGAGCTGAAGGCGCGGATGACCGTGGCGGACGGCACAATCGCCGTCGATCTTTCGGGGTCTTCGCCGGCGGTGGATCGCGGGATCAACTGCCCGCTGAATTACAGCGCGGCCTATGCGTCTTTCGGCATTCGTGCCCTGCTGACGCCGGAGATCCCAAACAATCAGGCCTCTCTCGAAGCGATCACCATCACCGCCGATCCGGGACTGGTGGTCAGCGCGCAACGCCCCAGCCCGGTATCGGCGCGCCACGTCATCGGTCAGGCTTTGCCCGACCTGATGCTGGGCTGTCTTGAGCAGGCCCTGCCGGGCGAGGTGCTTGCCGAAAGCGCCGGAGCGCTCTGGACGCTGTCCTTGTCGGGCGCGGGCAAGACCGCGTTCTCGTCGCTGAACGTGGCACTGGGCGGAATGGGCGCGCGGCCCGCAACCGACGGTCTGTCGACCACGGCATTTCCCTCGGGCGTGGGATCGGTACCTGTCGAGGCGGCAGAGGTCGCAGCGCCGGTGATCTACCACAGCAAGGAATTCATCACCGACAGCGGCGGCGCGGGCAAGTTTCGCGGCGGTCTGGGCCAGCGCATCGAAATCGGGTCGCGGCTGGGCGAGGACATGTTCATGTCCGCCGCCGCCTTCGAGCGGCTGACAACCGGCCCCGAAGGCCGCATGGGCGGTCAGCGCGGTGCTAACGGCAAGGTGTCGCTCAGCGACGGGACACGCGTGACCGACAAGGGCATGTACAGGATTCCGGCAGGGGAATACGTTATCCTGCAAACCCCCGGTGGTGGCGGATTTGGATCCCCCGCCGCGCGGGACGCAAATGCCCTGCAACGGGATTTGACCGATGGGCTGGTGTCCGAGGATGCCGCCCGAACACTCTACAAGAAGAAATGACAAGACGATCACCCCCCAACAGGAGGAACAACCAATGACAATCATCACACGTATTCTCGGTGCGACCGCCGCACTGGCGCTGACCGCTCCGGCGGCCTTTGCCGAAACCAAATGGGACATGACGACCGCATGGGGCGCAAACAATTTCCACGCCGAAAGCGCGATCGCCTTTGCCGACGCGGTGCGCGACGCAACCGAAGGATCGGTCGATATCACCGTGCACCTGTCCGGCGAGACCGGTGTGAAGATCACCGAAAAGCTCACAGCGGTCGAAACCGGCATCGTCCAGATGGCGGACATGCTGCTGTTCCTGCAAGCGGGCGAGGAGCCTTTTCTGGGCGTCGACACGCTGCCCTACCTCATTCAGGGGCAGGACGAGATGAAGATCTGGCTGGAGGTGGCCGGTCCGACCTACGACGAGATTTTCGAGCGTCGCAACCAGAAGGTCCTTTACTATGTGCCGTGGCCGTCGCCGGGCGTCTACACCAAGAATGCCATTGTCAGCGCCGATGACATGGCCGGCCAGCGTATCCGCGCCTTCAACGCGACCTCCTTTACCTTCCTCGAAAAAATGGGCGCGGCCCCTGTTGAGCTGCCGTTCGAGGAACTGGCAACGGCGGTCGCCGCCGGCACGGTCGACGGGGCGGCCACATCGACCTCGACGGGCGCGAATTCCAAGCTCTACCAGTTCACCGACCATTTCAATCCGCTCAACTGGTCCATGTCGCCCGATGCGGTGACCGTGAACCTCGACGCGTGGAACGCGCTGACCGAAGAGGAACGTGCGGTCATCGAAGCGCTTGCGGATGATATGGAGGCTGATTTCTGGGCCGCTTCCGCCGCCGAAGACGAAACGCAGACGGCCGTTCTGGTTGAAAACGGCATGACGATCTCGACCGCCGATGAGACGCTGACAGCGAAGATGGCCGAAGCGGGCAAGGCGATGTGGGCGGATTTCTTCGTGAACGTTCCCGAAGCGCAGGCCGTCGTCGAAGCCTACGCGGAAAAAGCGGGCAAGTAAGCGGGCAGGGGCAGGGCGGGCCATGTGCCCGTCTTGCCCGCCGCGGTTCCCATGACCCGTTTTCTGACCCTCATAGACCGGCTTTCCCGCCTTGCTGAAACCGCCGCCGTGGCGCTGATCTTCGGCTATTGCGTCCTGATGCTGACCGAAGTCGTCGCCCGCGCGCAGGCCAGCAGTTTCTCGTTCACATGGGAGTACAGCCAATATGCCATGGCTGCGGTCTTTGCGCTGGCGGCGGGGCCGGCGATCCGCACTGCGGTGCATGTGCGCATCACGCTTGTCACCGAAAAACTGCCCGCGCCGCTGACACGGGCGGTCGATCTGCTGGCCAACCTTGTGGCGCTTGTGATCGTCGCGGCCATTGTCCACGCGATGTGGACCAAAACCGCCACCTCCTTCGAGCGTAACACACTGGCCACTTCGGTCTCGAAGACGCCGCTCTGGATTCCGCAGGCACTGGTGCTTTGGGGGTTTGCGCAGCTGTGGCTCGACCTTCTGGCGCGGATGATCCGGCGGGCCACGGGGCGGACCCATGAATGGCGCGGCGCCGACGCGGAGCAGCTGGATGTTTGAGATCGGTCTTGTCGCCAGCCTGTTGTTCGTGGCCCTGCTGGCCGGTTCCGTCTGGATCGGCCTGTCGCTTTTCGCGACGGGCTATCTGCTGCTGTCGATCTTCAAGCCCAATATCCCGATGGACATCTTCAGCAGCGGGGTGATCTGGGGATCGCTGATCCCGTCACCGCTGTTGTCGCTGCCGCTGTTTATCCTGATGAGCGAGGTTCTGGTCAGCGCGGGTCTGGGCCGGTCTCTGTTCTCGGGGCTGGCGCCGTGGGTCGGTCGGCTGCCCGGCGGTCTGCTGCACGTCAATGTCGTGGGCTCCACCCTCTTCGCGGCGGTGTCTGGATCGTCGGCGGCGACAACTGCCATCGTCGGCAACGTCAGCCTGCCGGAGCTGCAGGCACGCGGCTACGACCGTCGGCTGGCGATGGGATCGCTGGCCGGTGCGGGGACGCTGGGGTTTCTGATCCCGCCGTCGATCATCATGATCATCTACGGTGTGGTGGCAGAGCAATCCATTCTGGAGCTGTTTATCGCGGGCGTCATTCCCGGTCTTACACTCGCCGCCTGCTACATGCTCTATATTGCCGGTCATCAGGTGGTCACGGGCACCCAGCCCCCCGCCGACCGCGCCACCGCCCGCGACCTGATGCGCGGGGTGCGCGATATCGGCCCCATCGCGGCCCTGATCGGCACGATCATGGGGGCACTCTATCTGGGGTTTGCCAGTGTCAGCGAACTTGCCGCGCTGGGGGTGCTGGGTGCCGTCATCATCTCTGTGTTGATGGGGCGGTTCAGCTGGCGCGCCATGGTGTCCGCAGGGCGTCGCGCGGTGCGTACATCGGCGATGATCGGGCTGATCATCGTTGGCGCCGCGCTGTTGAATTCCGCCTTCGGCTTTCTGGGCATCCCCAAGGCGATTGCCGGGCAGATCGCGGGTTTCGGCCTGTCGCCGATGGCGCTGATCGTGGTGCTGCTGGTGTTCTACGCGCTGCTGGGGATGTTTCTGGACGGCACCTCGATCATCGTGATGACCTTGCCGATCACCCTGCCGCTGATCACGGCGGCGGGGTTCGATCCGATCTGGTTCGGCATCTTCGTTGTGGTCGCCGTCGAGATCAGCCAGATCACCCCGCCCATTGGCTTCAACCTCTTCGTGATCCAGTCCCAGACCGGCGAAAGCATCGGCACCATCGCCCGCGCGGCCTTGCCGTTCTTCGGCATTCTGCTTGGCTTTGCCCTGCTGCTCGCGGTATTTCCCGATCTCGCGCTCTGGCTGCCGAGGACCCTGCAATGACGCCGCTGCATCAACAACTGTCCGAAGATATCCTGACGAAGATACAGAAGGGCGCGTTGCGGGTGGGCCAGAAGCTGCCGCCGGAAGCGGATTACGCCGCCGAACTGGGGGTCAGCCGGTCGACGCTCCGGCAGGCGTTTGGCGAACTGGAGCGTCTCGGCGTGCTTGAACGCAAAAAGCGCGCGGGAACGACGATCATCGCGGACCGGCCCAAATCGCAGTTCAACATGCGCACGACGGGTCTGCACGAATTGCTGAGCCTCGGGCGCGACACGGATCTGGTCCTGACGGGAACGGCCACGGTTCCCACCGAAGAGGTCGTGTATCTGGAAGGCTATCACAGCGAGACGGGACATTGGCTGCAAATCAGCGGCACGCGCACGCTGCCGGGCGAGGCCACGCCGTTCAACTGCACGCAAATCTACGTGCCCGCACGCTTTGCCGGGATCGAACATGTGCTTAAGGACAGCGAGCCGTCGGTCTTTCGCATCATCGAGGAGCGCTTTGGCCTTGATGTGGGGCGGGTCAGCCAATCGGCGCAGGCGGTGCGTTGCCCCGCGCCCGAGGCCGAGGTCATCGGGCTGGAGGCAGGCGCGCCGGCCTTGCGGATCGTGGCGCAGATCTATGACCGCGAGGGCACGCTGATGGAGATTTCCGTCGCCACATTCGATCCCGACAGGTTCCAGTTGCAGACCGACGTGAGGATCGACTAGCGCAGCCCTAGCGGGGTGGGCGAAATCCCGTCCGGGCAGCAATTGCAGAGAAACCCATTCGAATTGTGCCTAAATATAGGGGCCCGATCCGAGACGCTGCACAGAAACTGTGCAGGATTGCACAGACCCCCTCCATTCCTCCGGCAAGAGACTTGTCCGGCTGGCCGACACGATTGACCGTACAACTGCTTCGACCAGAAGCGCCGCGAACGGGACAATCTTGCAGGATCCACCCCGTCCGCAGCTACAGCAAACGCTGTGTGGACAAGATTGGCGCTTGGCGGTTCATCGTCAAGGCAGCGCCGGCTTTCCGCACGCATTATGGGGATGCCTTAATGAAACTTTCCACCAAATCTACATTATCCGCGACCGCTGCGCTTTTGTTCGCAGGCTCCGCTGCCACCGCCGAATGTGCCGACCCGATCAAGGTAGGTGTCCTGCACTCGCTTTCAGGAACCATGGCGATTTCCGAGACGACGCTGAAAGACACGATGGAACTGCTGATCCAGCAGCAAAACGAAAAGGGCGGTCTGCTTGGCTGCCAGATCGAGGCTGTCATCGTCGATCCCGCTTCCGACTGGCCGCTCTTTGCCGAAAAGGCGCGCGAGCTTCTGACCGTGTCCGAGGTCGACGTGATCTTTGGCTCGTGGACATCCGTGTCGCGCAAATCCGCCCTGCCGGTTCTCGAAGAGCTTAACGGGCTGATGTTCTACCCGGTCCAATACGAAGGCGAGGAAAGCTCCAAGAACGTCTTCTACACCGGTGCGGCACCCAACCAGCAGGCGATCCCCGCGACCGATTATTTCCTCGAAGAGCTGGGCGTCGAGAAATTCGCGCTGCTCGGGACGGACTATGTCTATCCGCGCACGACCAACAACATCCTTCAGCAGTACCTGATGGACAAGGGCATCGCGGAGGAGGATATCTTCGTCAACTATACCCCCTTCGGACATTCCGACTGGTCGACCATCGTTTCGGATGTGGTCGAACTGGGTGCCGACGGCAGCCAGGTGGGCGTGATTTCGACGATCAACGGCGATGCCAACATCGGCTTTTATAAGGAACTCGCGTCGGCGGGGATTTCGGCGGATGATATTCCCGTGGTCGCCTTTTCGGTGGGCGAGGAAGAGCTCTCCGGTCTGGATACCTCCAACCTTGTCGGGCATCTGGCGGCCTGGAACTACTTCCAGTCAGCGGAAAGCGAGCTCAACGACGAATGGGTCGCGGCCTGGAAGGCTTTTGCCGGTGAAGACCGTGTGACCAACGACCCGATGGAGGCCCACTATATCGGGTTCAACATGTGGGTGAACGCGGTCGAGGCTGCGGGCACGACCGATGTCGATGCCGTGCGCGACGCGATGTACGGGCAGGAATTTCCGAACCTGACCGGGGGAACGGCGGTCATGCTGCCCAACCATCATCTGGCCAAGCCGGTTCTGATCGGCGAGATCCGCGCCGATGGCCAGTTCGATATCATCAGCCAGACCTCCGAAGTGCCGGGCGATGCCTGGACGGACTTCCTGCCGGAATCCGCCGTGCTGACGTCGGACTGGAAAGATCTCGGGTGCGGTATGTACAACACCGAAACCAAGACCTGCGTGCAGCTGACCTCGAACTACTAAGCATCCCGGGTCCGGGGGGTGCTCTCGCCCCCCGGACAGCTTTCCGACGTTCCCTCTCTTGATAGGTCGAATAAATGCTCCGTGTCCTCATCGGCCTGGTCTGGTTGCTGCTGTCCGTCAGTGCAGTGCAGGCGCAAGACCTTCAGTCGATCTTGCAGACCCACGCGGACGAGATTGCCAATCCCTCGCGCAATTCCGTCGGTGTCGCACTCGATGATCTGGTAAGCTCGGGCTTGCCGCAGGTGCCCGCGTTTCTCGAACAGTGGTCGGAACGCAACGTCTGGCAAGATAACGAAACGGGCAGTTTCTTCATCGCGGCGGAAGACGGCGACACGCTGATCTTGCGGGATGTAGATACCGGCGCCGAGACCGAAGCGCCCGCCGGTGGCTACACGCAAATCCGCCCCAACGGCGGTGTACGGCGGGTGGTCGGCACGGCGTTGGTGCAGTTCCAGCTCAGCGATCCTGATCCAGACCGCAGGCTGTCCGCGCTGGAAAGCATCGCGCGGCGCGGCGATGCAGAACAGCTTGAACCGCTTCTGGCCTCTATCGAGGGCGAAACGGATCCGTCGATCCGCGCCCGCAAGGAGCAGCTGGCGGTTTTCCTCACGGCCCGTTTCGGGGAGACGCCCGATACCCGCATCGCGGCGATCGAAACACTGTCCTCCGACACGTCGCTTGAGGCGCGCGCTGTCCTGAGCCAGATCCTCGCCACCGAGGCGGGTGTCACCAAGGGCGAACCGGATGGGAACATCGCGCAGATCATCGACCCCGCGACCGCGCCGCAGTCCTACTACGGCGAACTGGTGGACGCGGGCATGGCGCCCCCCGTTGTCACCCCCGCCGCGATCCGCGCCGCGCTGGAACAGAATGTCGTCGAAGGCCGCGTGGCAGGTTTTCCGGTGGCCCAGTTGGGCACCGATGCCGCCCGCATGCAGGCCTACGCCGCGTTGGTCGAAGACGGGCGTGCCCCGGCTTTCGTGACGCAGGCGGACATCGACGCGGCCCTCGCCGATCATGTGTTCTATCTGGCCTACACCGAGGATAACGCGGCTGTAACAGCGGCGGCGCGCGAAACGCTGGACGCGGTCGAAACCCGCGTGGGATGGGCGCAGAAGCTTGATCTCACCCTCGATGGGCTGTCGCTCGCGTCGATCTATTTTCTCGCGGCCATCGGCCTTGCGATCACCTTCGGCCAGATGGGCGTGATTAATATGGCGCATGGCGAGTTCATCATGATGGGCGCCTACACCGGCTATGTCGTCCAGCTGGTCATTCCCGATTATACGGTGTCGCTGATCGTGGCCTTGCCGCTGGCCTTTGCCGTGACCTTCGGCGCGGGCGTGGCGCTGGAGCGGCTCCTGATCCGGCACCTCTACCACCGGCCACTCGAAACGCTGCTGGCGACCTTCGGCATCTCGATTGCCCTGCAACAGATCGCCAAGAACATCTTCGGCACGCAGGCCCGTCCGCTCACGTCGCCCGATTGGCTGGGCGGGGCGCTGGTGATCTCGGACGTGATCCAGATCAGCTATATCCGCATCGCAATTTTCGTGCTAGCGCTGATCTTCCTGTTCATTCTGTTGTTCATCCTCAAACGCACGCGTCTGGGGCTTGAGGTGCGCGCCGTTACGCAAAACCGTGGCATGGCCGCCTCCATGGGCATCAATCCCGACCGCATCAACATGATGACCTTCGGTCTGGGATCGGGGATCGCGGGTGTGGCGGGCGTGGCCATCGGCCTTTACGCGCAGGTGACCTCGGAAATGGGCGCGGGCTATATCGTGCAAAGCTTCATGACGGTTGTCGTGGGCGGTGTCGGCTCGATCTTCGGCACGCTCGCGGGGGCGGGGCTGATCGGGTTCCTTCAGAAGGGGATCGAGTGGCTGAACCCTTCGAACACGCTGGCGGCGCAGACCTACATGATCCTTTTTATCATCCTGTTCATCCAATTCCGGCCCAAGGGGATCGTCGCCCCCAAAGGCCGCGCAGCGGCGGATTGATCCATGACCCGACCTTCAACCACTCCGCGCAAATCCTTCATCGCGCGCAACCCGTCGGTGCTGTATTTTCTGGCCGCTCTGGGGCTGTTTACGGCCATCGTCACGATCCTGTCCGAAGCGGCGGGAACCGGGTTGGTATCGACCTCTTTCGTCAAGACATTGGGCAAGACGCTGTGCCTGTGTCTGGTGGCCATCGCGATGGACGTGGTCTGGGGCTATTGCGGCATTCTCAGCCTTGGCCACTTCGCCTTTTTCGGGATCGGCGGATACGCGATCGGCATGTGGCTGATGTACGCGCGCACGGAGATCATCGTGACCGAAAGCCTGTCAGGACTGGTGATCCCGCCGACCCCGCAGGAAGTGTCCGACGCCATCGGCAGCCAGATCTTCGGGGTCGTGGGGTCGTCGGAATTTCCGCTGATCTGGGCCTTTGCGGACAACCTCTATATCCAGCTGGCGTTTACCGTTCTGGTGCCCGGTTTGCTGGCGCTGGTGTTCGGCTGGCTGGCGTTCCGCAGCCGTGTCACCGGCGTATACCTGTCGATCCTGACACAGGCGATGACCCTCGCTCTGTCGCTGTATCTGTTTCAGAACGACAGTGGCCTGCGCGGGAACAACGGCCTGTCCGGCCTGCAAAATATTCCCGGTTTCGCCGATAGCGGGCAGGATATCGTGTCGATCCTGTTCTTTCTTGCCTCGGCGGTGGCGCTCGGGCTCGGCTATCTTTTGTTTGCGTGGGTCACGGACAGCAAGCTGGGCAATATCATTCAGGCCATCCGCGAGGATGAATCCCGCGTCCGGTTTCTGGGATACCATGTGGAAAGCTACAAGCTTTTCGTTTTCACGCTCACCGCCATCGTCGCGGGGCTCGCCGGCGCGCTCTATTATCCGCAGGCGGGCATCATCAATCCCGCCGAAATCGCGCCCATCGCGTCGATCTATCTGGCCGTCTGGGTGGCCATCGGGGGGCGCGGCCGCCTTTACGGTGCGGTGATCGGCGCGGCGATGGTGTCGCTGCTGTCAAGCTGGTTCACCGGCGGCGGTGCGCCTGACATTGATCTTGGCGTCTACACGATCCAGTGGGTCGACTGGTGGCTCGTGCTTCTGGGGCTGACCTTCGTTCTGGTCACGCTCTATGCGCCGAACGGCATCGGCGGTCTTTTCGACAAACTGGTGCGCAAGTCATGAAGTCGCTTCTGGAAATGTCAGGTGTCTGCAAGTCCTTCGACGGGTTTCAGGCGATCAAGAACCTGTCGCTCCAGATCGGAGAGCCCGAGCTGCGCGCGGTGATCGGACCCAACGGCGCGGGCAAGACGACGTTCATGGACATCATCACCGGCAAGACCCGACCCGACGAAGGCAGTATCCTGTTCGGAGAGGACAACCGGTCCCTTGTCGGCATGTCCGAAAGCGATATCGCGACGCTGGGCATCGGGCGCAAGTTCCAGAAACCCACCGTTTTCGAGGGTCAGAGCGTGCGCGAAAACCTCGCCATGGCGCTGAAGAACCCGCGCGGTCCATTTTCGGTCCTGTTCTACCGCAAATCGGACGCGGGGGCCGCGCGGCTTGAAAAGATCGCGGATGACATCAACCTGACAGCACATCTCGCCCGCCCGGCCGGAGAGCTGAGCCACGGTCAGAAACAATGGCTGGAAATCGGGATGCTGCTGGCCCAGAGCCCGCGTTTGCTGCTGGTGGACGAACCCGCGGCGGGGATGACCGCGCAAGAACGGGAACACACGACCGACATCCTGAAGAAGGCCGCCGAAACCCGCGCGGTGATCGTGGTCGAACACGACATGGAATTCGTGCGCCGGCTGGAATGCCGGGTGACCGTGCTGCACGAAGGATCGGTTCTGGCCGAAGGATCGCTCGACCACGTGACGCGGAACAAGACAGTGATCGACGTATATCTGGGGCGCACCGATGCTGGAGATTGAAGGACTGAACCTCAAATACGGGCAATCGCAGATCCTGCACGATATCACCCTCTCGGCGCCGGTGGGACAGGTAACCTGCGTGACCGGCACGAACGGGGTGGGCAAGACCAGCCTGCTCAAGGCGATTGCGGGGCGGCATCCGTTTTCGGCAGGCTCGGTGATGCTGGACGGTGTCCCGCTTGCTCCGGGTCAGGCGGCGCGCGCGGCCAAGGCCGGTGTCTGCTATGTCCCGCAGGGACGCGAGATATTCGCCGTCATGACGGTGCAGGAAAATCTGGAAACCGGCTTTGCCTGCCTGCCGAAATCCGAGCGCCGGATCCCCGACGATATCTTTGAGCTCTTCCCGGTGCTGGCCGAAATGAAAACCCGCCGTGGTGGCGATCTGTCCGGCGGGCAACAGCAACAGCTGTCGATTGCCCGCGCGTTGATTGCGCGTCCCAAGGTGCTGCTTCTGGACGAGCCGACGGAAGGCATCCAGCCCAATATCATCCAGATGATCGGTCGCACCATCGACGTGCTGCGCAGCCGTGGGGATATGGCCATCGTTCTGGTCGAACAGAACTTCGAATTCGCCTACCAGAACGCCGATCACTTCCACATCATGCAGCGCGGGAAAATCACGAAATCCATCCCCAAGGCGCAAGCGGAACGTGCCGCGCTGCTGGACGCGCTGGCGCTTTAGACCCGCGCCATTGGGGGCACGACCGGACAGCGGGGCGCGCTGCGGCGCAGGGTTGTCGTCAGCTCAGGACGCGCGGCCGGCGGAAATCGCGCGGACGAGGAAAACCGCCGCGCCGAAGTCCGCGGCGAGAATGCCCCAAAGGATCCAGTCCGGCACGCTCGACACTCCGAGCAGTTCCAGAAGAGTTCCGCCCATGCCGCCCAGCATGCACAGCAGCGCGATCCACGCGACCCACCCAAGACCCCGCCGCAGCCCCACATAGAACGCGGTGTAAAGCAGGGCGGGAAAGAGCAGGAAAATGCCCACGTCGCTCCACCCCGACAGAAAGGCGCCAAGGATGTGCAACGCGGCACTGGCAAGCAGAAACTTCCCTGCGACCCTCATCGGGGCCACGCCGGGATTGTATCGCGCGGGTGCTTCGCCATCCTGTGGCCTCCTTCGTGCAAGCTGGCGCGCCGGACCCCGTCGTCGGGGCGGGCCTGCTCCGTTGCCATAGACCTAGCTGTCCGTGATCTGGAAAAAAGGGGTCGCCGCCTTGCCAATCAGAACCATCTTGTCCGCTATGCCAGTCCTGCGCCCCTCCCGTCTGCTTGCGCCACTCGCCCTCGTGGTGGCTCTTTGGTCCGTCTACGCGCTGGAAAGCGCGCGGTGGCCTGTGGTGATGGACAACCTGCGTCTGGGCGGCACGCCCGCGACACTCTACCGGGGCGAGGCGCCTTCGGGATCGCTGGTGATCGTCGCACACGGCTTTGCCGGATCACGGCAGATGATGGAGGCCATATCGCTGACGCTGGCGCGGGCGGGCCATACGGTCGTTGCCTTCGATTTCATCGGCCACGGACGCCATCCTGCGCCACTGTCGCCCGCGATAGGTACCCTGACCAGCACGACCGAGGATCTGGTCCAGCAGACCGTGCGGGTCGCCCGCGCCGCGCAGCAGCGAACGGGGATCGGGGAGGTCTCTTTCGTAGGCCACTCGATGGCGACGGATGTTGTCGTGCGGGCGGCCGAACGGATCGGCGATACCGGTTCGGTTGTGGCGATCTCAATGTATTCCGAAGCGGTGACGCCAGCGCATCCCGCACGTCTGTTGATCGTATCGGGCGCCTTCGAGAGCAGGCTGCGCGATGTCGCGCTCGACGCCGTCGCGCAGCTGGGCCCCGCCGAGGAAGGCACGACAATCACGACAGGTGAAACGGCCCGCCGCGCGGTCAGCGCCCCGTGGGTGGGCCATGTCGGCGTGCTTTGGTCGCGCAGCAGCCTGTCGGAGATTGCCGCGTGGCTGGGTCAAGAGACCACACCGGTGCGGACGGGTCCGTGGCTGCTGGCGCTGCTGGCTGCACTTGTCGTCTTGTTCAGGCCCGTGTCGCAAATCGCACCGGCGTGCGTCTCCGTTGCGTCACCGCAATCGCTGCGCCGTGCGGCGCTGGCGGCATCTGTGCCTGCCGTTGCGGCGGCAGTCGCCGCGATGACCGCGCTGCCGCTTGCCGGTCTTGCGGGCTTCGGGGGCCTCGCCCTTGCGCTGGGAGTCTGGGGGGTGCTGGTCCTGTCGGTCCTGCGCCGCGTGCCGCGGTTGGCGCGCAGGGAGCTGATGGGTGCGCTCGTGCTGGTCACATGGGGCATCGGGGCCTTCGCGCTCGCGCTCGATCGCTACGGGGCGGCATTCGTGCCGACCGGACCGCGCCTGTTGCTTGCGGTCCTGCTCTTGCCCGCCTGTGTTGTTTTCGCGGTCGCGGACCGTGCACTGGTTGCGGGGCGCGGCCTGTTGGCCCGGATCGCCTTGCGGATACCCTTCGTGGTGGCGCTGGCGGTTGCGATGATGGCCTCTCCGGCGCAGTTCGGGCTGGTCTTCACCGTGCTGCCGGTTCTCGCGCTTTACTGGCTTGTCTACGGGACCATGGCGATGTGGCTCGCCAAGCGCAGCGGCCCGGTGGCTGCGGGGCTGGGGGCGGGGGTGATCCTTGCATGGGCTATCGCGGCATCGACGCCGCTGTTTCAGGGCGTCTCATAGCCCCGCGTAAACAGCCTCTGCCATCGCTTTCCCGCTTTCCCACGCATGTTCGGCTTTCGCGCCGAGGCACCAGTCGCCCCCGGCAAAAAGCGTTCCCGACCGGTCTGTGACGAATGGCTGCCCCAGCGGGCCGGAAACGAAAGCATATCGCCACCGGTGGCCCGACACATAGGCCGGATCACGCAAGACTTCCGCGCCGATGGCATCGGCAAGCATCGGTAGCATCTTCTGCGCAAAGGCGTCTTTTTCGAGTTCGAGGTGTCGAACACTCCAGTCGGCGCTGGCCTGCGCGACAATACAGGTCGCATCGGGCCTTGCGGGCTTGTCGCTGTCGCAGGCGATCCACGAGATCGCGGCATCCGGTGCCCGGCGGTGTCCGAACGGCATCCCGACCGCGCCGTCCAACCCCACCATCAGCGTGAGGCAGGGCGCCATGCCGACAGCCGCCAGTGGCGCGTGAAGCTCGGTCAGGTCAGGCAACATCTCGGTGATCTGCGGGGCGGGCAGGGCAAGGACGACGCGGTCGAAGCTGTCGCTTTCACCTTCGCGCTCCAGCAGCCAGCGACCGTCGCTGCGCCTGATGCTCTCGATCCGCGTGGCGCGGTGAATATCGATGCCGGTAGAGAGGTATTTCGCAAACCCCGTCATGCCGGGAACGCCGACATAGGCCGGCTTGTCCACATCCTTCGGCCAGCGGGCAAGCGCACCGTCGGTTTCGGCCCGCGCGAGCAGGGAGGCAAAGCCGTCGCCCCGCGCGGTGAGATACTGCGCCCCGTGATCGAACTGGAACCCGCCCTCGGCGCGCCGCGTGGCCATGCGACCGCCCAGCCCGCGCCCCTTGTCAAAGACGACAACCCGCGCGCCGCGCCGGGCGAGGTCGCGCGCGCAGGTCAGGCCCGCCATACCGGCCCCGACGACCGCGATCCTTGGCGCTGTTTCTACCATTGTTCCGTGCCCCTCGCACCCTTGACCGTGCCTTGCAGATTACCCGTCACCCAACCGCCATAGAAATCGCCCGGCTGCGGAATGACACGCTCGTCGGCGACGAAACATGTCTCCATAAGTCCTGCGTAGAATGACACATACTCGGCCAGAGGCGCGAACGCGCTGCGCGGATCGTGGTAGGACCATGCCGCGCGGGGGGCTGTGGCGAATTCGGTGCGCACATCGAAATAGGTTGCCGATCCTTTCCATTCGCAAACACTGTTGCCCTTGAGGCGGACGAGGTCGGCCATGATATCCTCCGGCGGGAAATAATAGGTGGGCGCGTGATGCGTTTCCAGAACGCGCAGGGCACGAACCGTATCTGCAACCGTTTCACCGCCCAACAAGACACGCAGGCGGTGGGGCACCCGTTGCAGGGCGGGCGGGCGCGGATAATCCTGAACATTTTCGACGGGCAGCTGTGACATGGGCCTGACATAACCTTCGCTACGGAAATGGAAAGCGCGCGCCCCGTTTGATCGCGGCTGGCCGCCGTAGCTGTCAGCGGGTCAGGACCACATCCGCGCCGATGTCGCGGCCGTCCTCGACGGCGTCGACCAGATACTTTGCAACATCGCGCCGCGGGACCAGCCCGTTGCGCCATGTTCTCGGATCGCGCAGCACCTTCGGCCCCTGCGAGTTTTGCCCGTTCGTCAGGATCACCGGACGCACGATGGTCCAGTCCGTATCGCTTTGCATGATAAGCTTTTCCTGCCTGTCCTTGTCGGCATAGGGCCTGCCGAGGATCGCGCGGTGGCCGATCCGCTCGATTGTGCTCATCGCGCTTTGTGACCGTCCCGCGCCGAACCCCGTGACCGCGACCAGCCGTCTGGTGTCCGTGTCTCGCATGGCGTCGAGCAGCACTCTGGTGCTGTTCGAAAACAGCGTTTCCTCCTCCCAGAGCATGGAGAGCCGTTCCTTGATGCCAAGCGCGTAGATCACTGCCCGCACGCCCGCGAGCGCCTCTGCCACATCCTGCGCAGATCGTGCATCGCCCGCGAAAGGGCTGACCAGATCGGTTGTCTCGAGGCTGTCCGCACTGCGCGCGAAGGCCCGAACGGGCAGGCCGCGACGGACCGCGTTTTCGACAGCCAGCGCGCCGATGCCCGATGTGGCACCCATGATGAGAATTGGTTCGGTCATTACAAATTGTCCTTCCGGAATGTGAAAAGTGTTGCCAGCACTCCTGACGGTTGCGCGATCCGCCGCGCGTGCTCAGGGCACGCGCGGTGCGGCGCCTTGCGCCGCGGTCGCGCGTTGCAGCGACGGAATGGCATTCGTGATCTTCAGCCTTTGACCATAGCCAAGCAGCAAAAGCACGAGCGCCGCGCCGATGATCGGCATATGGCCGATGAATTCGACGAGTGCCGCTTCGTTATTGCCCTGTACGATGAACACGATGTTTGAAATCGCCATCATCACCGACAGCGCCAGCACCGCAAGCCGCACGGTTGTGCCAAGGATCAGCACGATACCAAGCACGGCCTCGACCATGCCCGCCGACAGCACGAACACCCTGTCGTCAAAGAAGCCAAAGCCCAACGCCTCCATGAAATTCCACTGGTACTGGGCGACGAAAACCTGCCCGAGCGCAGAGGGCGCCAGTTTTTCCCCGATGGCAAGAACCAGCAGCGAAATTCCTGTCCAGATCCGCAGGGCGTCGACGGAATAGGGTTTGAGCCAGTCGCGGCGGCTTTCGTCCTCGATCGAGTTGAACAGAAGGAAGAAAGCGATGCCGACGATGATCGCGTATTCGAGCGCCGGAAGGATGCCGAATTTCAGCGCCACACCGACCTGCAGTACCAGCATCAGAAGGGCCGCGACCTTGATCCAGCGGTTGGCGATCAGCATCAGGCCGATGATGGCCTGCATGAACAAAAGCCCCAGCCCGAACGGCCCGAAGGCGACCTTGTGCGGGGCCACCAGCGATCCCTCGTAGGCGGTCAGAAGAAAGCTCATGCCGGTGAAGACCCTGAGGATCTCCATGAAGTCGTGGCGCAATTTCGTGTCTGCCACGCGCAGGGTTGGCAGGATCCCGTCGAGCCAGACAGACGTCAGCACCATCCCGAAGGCAATGCAGATCCAGACCAGGAATACCGGATCGGTAAACGGGATATTCGCGAGCGGCTCCGCCTGACCGTCGACAAACCAGTTGACGTGGGCAGAAGCCCCGGTGCCCGCCACACAGATCGCGAGTGTCGCTCCCAAAAGCTTCAGCTTTCCCATTTCCGCTCCTTCCCAAGCTTGCATCGGCGGCACAAATGCTGCGTCTGCATCATAGATGTGACGCGACGCGGGGCTGCGTAAGTGGCATTAGGTCGCAGAGCGCGACCGCGGCGCGCGAAAGATGACACTATGGTTTTGTGCGATCCGGTGGTCGCCATCCGGTGGCAGTACCGGTGATTCCGGCACGCGCGGGCGAGAAGCGTTCCAGAGCAGCACCGCTATCCGCCCGGTCTGCACCGATTCACACATTCTTTTGACTCGTTCGCCGAACTGCGTCACCGTTTCGAGGCCGCAACCTTCAGGAAGGAAATACCATGTTCCGCCCGTTGCTCCTCTGCCTTGCACTGTTCTGCCTGCCTGCATCGTCCGTCTTCGGGCAAACCGGGGGGCGTGGTATCTGCGTGATCGTGGCCGTCGAGGGGTCGGCGATGGTTTCCGCACCGGGGGCGGGGCGCAGGGCGGCCGAGGTCGGGCTGGCGCTGGGCAGCAATGCAACGCTGCGCACCGGCGCGGGTGCGCGCGCGACACTGCAGTGCAACGAAGACCTGCGCGTCCTTGTCGGCCCGTCGTCGCAGATCGCCGTTGCGCGTTTCGCAAAGGAGGCGCCGCAGACTTTCGGCATGCGCCTTGTGCAGGGCATTGCGGGTTTTTTCTATGACAGCTCACAGCCGGACGGCACGGTTCAGATCCGCACGCCTTCGGCTGTGGCCGCCGTGCGCTCGACCGAATGGGCGATGCGCGTCACCGACGGGGCCAGCGCGGTGTTCGCGCGCGCCGGTGCGGTTTTCGTATTTGGCGATAACGGCAGGGTCCAGCTGGGTGCGGGCGACGGGGTGGACGTGTCAGCCACCGGAGCGGTCGGGCCGGTTGTGCAATGGGGTCAGGGGCGGATCGCGCTTTTCGGTGATCTGCTGGGGCCTGACTGGTGACAGCCCGCGGCCCGGCTGGGCTCTACCGGGCGCGCAGCTTGCTGCTGGTGCTGCTGGGGGCTGTGATCCTCGCGCTCTGGCATCCGGGCAGCCGCGGGCAGGTCGGTACGGCGGTCGAGGGTCGGCTGCTGGACCTGCGGTTTGCGTTGCGTGGCCCGTTGCCGCAGCCGACCGGCGTTGCCATCATCGCCTTCGACGATGCCGCCGTATCGGCGTTGCAGGCCTTTCCGCCCAGCCGGACAGACATTGCCGCAACTGTCGCGCAGGCTTTTGAGGCCGGGGCCGCCGTGGTCGCGCTGGACCTGCTGCTGGCCGGCCCGCGCGATGACGACGCGGTGCTGGCCGATGCGCTGGCGTCCGGCGCGACAGTTCTGGGGGTTGCCGAGGCGAGTGCCACCACGCCGCCGCCGCCGCTTTCGGATACGGGCGGTTTCGCCCTTGTGGTGGGGCCGCGTGCGCTTGCACCTCTGCCCGCGCTTGGCCCGACGGCGGGCCTTCTGGGCAATGCGGCGCTGGGCCATGTCACAGTCCACCACGAGCGGGACGGCATGCTGCGCCGAATGCGTCCGGCGCTGACCCTGCGCACGCAGGCCGGCGAGATGACCGTGCCGGGCCTTGCAATCGCCGCAGTCTCCGCCGGGCGAACGCCCCCTGACCTGATCGTCTCTGCCGGTTTCGCGGGCGGACGGCTGGAGGGGCCATGGCCGCCCGCAAAGCTCGATGTACAAGACGCGCTGCCGCTTGATTTCTACGGTCCCGAAGGCACGGTCGAGACCTACTCGGCTGCGGACCTGTCGCAGGCGGATCTGCAGGGCCGGATCGTGTTTATCGGTGCGACCGCCACGGGGTTCGGGGACCGTCACGCCACCAGTTTCGACGCCACCCTGCCGGGGGTGGAGGCCCATGCCACGCTTGCCGCCAATCTGCTGGAGGGCCGTGTGCTGCGCCGCGATCCCGTTGCCCTCGTGCTGGGGGGCGTGCTGGCCGTTTGCGCGGCGATGGCGGGGCTATGGGCCGGGGGGATCGCCCACCGGTGGCACGCGCTGGCGGCGGCAACGGCGCTGACAGCGACGCTCTGCGCGGTGTTGCAGGTGGCGTTCGCAGCGGGCTGGTGGCTCGATGCGACGACGGTACTGGCCGCGTTGCTGCTGGGGCTGGCCACTGGCAGCACCCGCCGCTTTCTCGAGACGCGCCGACGGGCCGCCAATCTGGCGCGATACCAGTCGCCCCGTCTGGTCGAAGTCATGGCATCAGACGCCGATCCCCTGGGCCGGCGCGCGCCCCAGCGGGCGGTGGTTCTTTTCGTCGACGTGGCAGGCTTTACCACCCGGGCAGAGCGTATCGGCCCCGCTGCCACTGCCGGGTTCCTGCGCGCCTTTCACGAAAGGGTCGAAGCGGCCGCAGAGCCACTGGGCGGCACCATTCTGGATTTTTCGGGGGACGGTGTACTGGTTGTTTTCGGGCTGCCCGAACCCGCTGCGGGGGATGCAACGCGGGCGCTGGAATTTGTTGCGACCCTTTTCGCGCCGACCGGATGGGACGGTATCAACATGCGCGCCGGTGGCCACGCCGGAATGGTGCAGTTCAGCGTTCTGGGCGGCGCGCGGCACCGGATCGTATCGGTCAGCGGCGATGTGGTGAACACGGCCAGCAGGTTGCAGGAATTCGCCAAGACCCACGGCGCGTCGCTGGCCTTGTCGGAGGATCTGATCGCAAGCGAAGACACGGCGCGGATCTGGGCCGAGGCGGCGGGGCTGACACCGCTCGCCGATCAGGCGCTGCGCGGACGCGCCGCGACCCAGACCATCTGGATCGGCGAGGTCCCGCAAACGGGCGATGCCGGTGCGCCGGATGTCGGGTTGACCTAGATCGGGCAGTTGCGGTCGATCTCCGCCCGCCCGATCAGATTTTCCGCGCCCTTGCGTGGACCTCGGGCGAGGGCCGCTCTAGGGTGCGCCAACCGGTGCGTGCCGGGGATGCAGAGGGGGCGATTCATGGCGACGAAGACGGCGATCATCGGTTTGGGGATCATGGGGCAGCGGATGCTCGAACATATGCTGCGGCACGAGGGCTTTGCACCCGATGTGGTCTGGGATCCCGATCCTGCCGCCTGCGCGGCGGCGCTGGATCTTGCGCCCGGTGCCGTCGTGGCCGACGATGCCAGCAGCGCCATTGCCGCGTGCGATCTGGTCTATCTTGCCTGCCCGCCCGCACCGCGCAAGGCCTACGCCCTCGAAGCGGCCGCTGCCGGCAAGGCGGTGTTTCTCGAAAAGCCGCTGGGCGTCGATATCGCCAAAAGCGAAGACCTCGTCGCCCGGCTTGAAGCATCCGGCGTGCCGGCGGCGGTCAACTTCACCCAGGCGGCGGGGGATGCGCTGGCCGAGGTGACACAGGCCGCTGGGCAGGGTGCACTGGGCGAGGTGCTGGGCGCGGATATCGTCGTGACCTATCCCGCGTGGCCGCGCGCGTGGCAGAAGGGGGCGGACTGGCTGCGCTTTCGCGCCGAAGGGGGGATGACGCGCGAAGTCATCTCGCATTTCCTGTTCTTCTCCGAGCGGGTTCTGGGCCCGCTGTCACTGGTCTGGGCCCGCCCGTCCTATCCCGATGATCCCGCGCTATGCGAAACCCACATGCTGGCAAGGCTCGAGACATCGGACGGCCGTCCGGTGACCGTCATGGCCAGCGTCGGCGGTGCGCAGCCTGACCTTCAGCAGGTGACCATCAAAGGCTCTGACGCCAGCCGCCGGATTTCCGAATTCTACAAGCTTTCGACCTCCTCGGGTGGTGAGTTCACCCCCCTCGGCGCAGAGCCGGCGGACCCGCGGGCGGCCAGTCTCGGGGCGCAGCTCGATGATCTGGTGCTCTGCATGGCGGGCCAGCCGCACAGGTTGGCCACCCCCGCCGAAGCGCTGCGCGTGCAGCGTCTGGTCGAGGGGATGCTCGCGGGCAAGGGCTAGGCGGTTAGAGCAGGGATTTATCCATCATCATGTGAATGCCTTTCTCGCGGTTTACGGTCTGGGTGACCCGCAGGTCGCCCGCCAGTGAACACAGCATATAGGCTTCGGCACGGGTGATGCCCGCGCGCTCCGAGACAAGGCCGATCATCCGCCGCAGGGCGATTTCCACGCAGACATCCAGATCGGCGTGCATCCCCATGGTGATCAGATGGGTGGGCGTTTCGGCCTCGGGATAGGTCAGGTCCAGATCCTTGCGCACTGTCAGGCGGAAACGGCCCTGAAGCGCTGTCTCGATCGCGGTCACGCAGACCTCTCCGTCCCCCTGCGCGCCATGACCGTCGCCGCAGGAAAACAACGCGCCCTCGTTAAAGACCGGCAGGTAGAGCGTCGTGCCTGCCACCAGTTCCTTGTTGTCGAGGTTGCCGCCATGGGCGCGCGGTTCGATCGTGGAAATCCGGCCCCACGCGGGCGGCGGGGCCACGGCCATCCCCCCGAAGAACGGCGCAAGCGGCAGTTTCAGCCCCCAGGGCAGCGTCGCCTCGTTGGCATCGGCATCCAGCGCGATGGTCATGTCGTGGCGCTCGGTGAAATCCAGCGGCAGCGTGCCCGCCAGCGGTTTGGCGTAGGTAAAGCCCCAGTCTTGCCGCAGCTTCACGTCAAGGATGTCTATCTGCAGCACGTCACCGGCTGCGGCGCCTTCGACAGCGACAGGTCCGGTGAGGATGTGACCGGGCATGCCGGGCAGCCCCGCCGCGTGCAGTTCCAGCAGTTCGGGCGGCACGTGAAAGCCGTCGCCGGGAAGCACATCGGGGCCCCCCGAGACGGAATTGATCGTCACTTCCGCGCCGCTGGCGATGGTCGCCACGGGCGCGCGTGTGGCGTCGAAATAGCCCCAGTGGCAGGTATCCGGTCCGGCGTCGATAATCATTCAGGCTCTCCTTGGGGTGGGGTGCAGGGTGTTGCGGCTCTCAGCGGCCGATGGCGTAGGCCTGCATGAGGCGCGGGGTCGCTGCGGCGCGCAGCATGCCGTCCTTTTCGCGCAGTGCGGCCGTCAGGCGGCCAACGGTCCAGGGCTCCGCCACCGTGACGATGTGACCGCGCGCGCGCAGATCGGCGATCACGTCATCGCCAAACGCCGGCTCCAGCATCATCTCGCCGGGTTTCACCTCGCGCGGGAAGAACGAGCCCTGGAAATGCATCGAATGGAACAGCGGCGCGTCGATGCCTTCCTGAAGGCCCAGACCGAAGTGAACGAACCGCAGGAACCAGATCAGCTGCCATTGGTCCTGCTGGTCGCCCCCCGGTGTGCCGAATACGACCTGCACGCCGTCCTTTTCCGCAAGGCTGGGGGTGAGGGTCGTGCGCGGGCGGCTCTTGGGGACCAGCGAGGTGGTCAAGCCATGCTCGAGCCAGTACATCTGCGCCCGCGAGTTCAGCGGAAAGCCGAGGCCGGGAATGACCGGAGAGCTTTGCAGCCAGCCGCCCGATGGCGTGGCCGAGACCATATTGCCCCAGCGGTCGATCACGTCCAGATGCACGGTATCGCCACGCTTTTCGGTAAGATGCGACATCGTGGGTTCCTGCGCCGCGACGGCGCCCACGCCGAAATCCCGGCCCGCGCGTTCGACATAGGCATCGGCCAGCGCCTCGTACCCCGGGATCCGGCCCGGGCGCTGTTCGTGTGAGGCCTCTTTGCCGATCAGCTTGCGGCGGTCGTCGTTATAGGCATCGCTCAGCAGCACATCCATCGGGGTATCGCTGAAATCCGGATCGCCGTAGAAGGCTTCGCGGTCCGCATAGGCCAGCTTCATCGCCTCGATCACCGTGTGGACGAACTCGGCCCCGTTGGGATCCATCGCACCCAGATCGATCCCCTTGAGGATCGCGAGCGCCTGCAACATCACCGGTCCCTGCGACCACGCCTGCGTCTTGTGAACGGTCCAGCCGTGGTAGTCATAGCTCTGCGGCGCCTCGTATGTCGCGCGCCAATCGGCCATGTCCGACGGCGCAAGAACGGCGGAATGCTTTGCGTCCGAGACATCCATCACCCGCGCGTCGCGCAGGTAGTCAAAGATGGCGTCGGCCACGAATCCCTCGCGCCATGCGGCGCGGGCGGCATCAATCTGCGCTTCGCGGCTGTCGCCCGCGCTGTCCGCAAGGCGGTCGTATGTGTCGGCCAGTTCGGGGTTCCTGAACAGCGTGTTGGGGGCAGGGGCGCGGCCGCCCGGAGTCCAGACGGCGGCAGAGGTCGGCCATTCGGCGGCAAAGAACTCCGCCAGACCGGCAATCGTGTGGGCGACACGCGGAAGGATCGGGTGACCGTCGCGTGCATAGTCGATCGCGGGCTGCATGACATCGCGCAGCCCCATTGTTCCGTGGTCGCGCAGCATCAGCATCCAGCCGTCGAACGCACCCGGCACGACCGTGGCCAGCAACCCCGACCCCGGGATGAGGGAGAGGCCCTGATCCTTGTAGTGCTCGACGGTTGCCGCTTCGGGTGCGACGCCCTGTGCGCAGAGCACCTCGACCTTGCCGGTTTTGGCCGAATAGAAAATCGCGGGCATGTCGCCCGCAGGCCCGTTGAGATGCGGCTCGACCACCTGAAGCGTCAGCGCGGTCGCAACGGCTGCATCAAAGGCGTTGCCGCCGCGTTCAAGAATGCTCATCCCCACGGCAGAGGCGATCCAGTGGGTCGATGTGGCGACCCCGAAGGTGCCCCTGATCTCGGGACGGGTGGTGAAATCGGACATTCTGTCTCCTGAGTGATGCGCGCATGGGTCTGGTCCGCCGGGCCGCTGGCATGGCGGACCGGTGGTGTCGCCGGTCAGGCGTACCTTAGTGCCACTGCGGTGGCTAATCCAAGGGGGGCGTGAAGATTGACCGCGATGCGCGACGTCGGATCCCGGTTTCGCGCCGCGCAGGGCCATCGCGGGCGGGGTTGGGATAGATCTTTCGGCCCGCGCCTGCGCAAAGGCATGATTTCATGCAAAACCCTGCTAGATCATCCGGACAACCGGCGTGCGCAGGGCCCCGTCAGCCGCGCAAGAACCAAGGGAGGTCGCCATCCGTTTCTCAGTCACCATCACACTCATCCTCGTTCTGTCCGCCGTGGGGCTGACCTACGAGATTGCCGCGGGCCGTGTGCTTGCGCCGTTTTTCGGCACATCGCTGCTGACATGGACAACCGTGATCGCCACGGTTCTGGGCGGGTTTTCACTGGGCAGCGCCCTTGGCGGTATCATCGCGGAGCGCCCGCGCGACACCGCGCTGCGAAACGTGCGCAACGCGCTGGTCGCGACGGCGGTGCTGATGGCGGTATCGCCAACGCTGCTTGGCGTGGTTCACGGGATGGGCGCGCGCGGGACCGATGGCATGATGTTCAGCGTGTTCATCGTGTTCTTTCCCGCGTCCGTCTGCGTGACCCTGCCGTCCCCCCTGCTTGCCAAGCTCGCCATAGAGGCGCGTCCGGGGCGGGAGGGGTCGTCGCTCGGGTTCGTGCTGGCGGCGGGATCGGTCGGGGCGATCTTCGGCGCGATCCTCGCGGGCTTCGTGACCCTGCCGCTGATCGGCTCGACGGCAACATTCGCCGCATGCGGGGCCGTTGCGCTGCTGTGCCTGCCGTTCCTGCGGGGCGGCCAGCCTTCAAACCCCGCGGTGACGGTTGCGGCGGCGGGTTTCGTGGCCTTTGCCGGTCTCGCCGGATCACCGGCCTGCCAGTACGAATCCGGTCTGTCGTGCCTGCATGTGGCGCAACGGGGGGGCGAGATAAACCTCGTCTCGGACGGGACCCTGCAAGCGGCAGAGCATGCGACGTCATCCGGTGTCGAAGACGACGGCGTAGGGCTGGTGCTGAGCTATACCGAATGGCTCTGGGCACGGATGGACCGTGATCTGGGACGCGAGGCATCGGTGCTGTTCGTCGGCGGCGGCGGGTATACGCTGCCGACAAAACTGCTGGAGACACGTCCCGAGGCGCAGGCCATCGCGGTCGAGATCGACCCGCTGGTGACCGACGTGGTGCGGCTTCACCTACCGGCTGCCGCGCGGATGATCGCACGAACCGGCTACGATGCCGGGGCCTCAGGAGCCAGGGATGGGCGGCTTGGCATCGTCCATGCGGACGGGCGGGTGTATCTGAACGAAACGCAGCAGCGTTTCGACGCCGCCGTGATGGATGCGTTCTCCTCCGGATCGGTGCCTGCGCATCTGGTCACCTTTGAGACATTCGCCCGACTGCGCGAGATCGTGAATGGCCCTGTCTATGTGAACCTGATCGACCGGCCCGACGGGCCGCTGGCGCGGGGCGTTCAGGCGATCCTTGCTGCGCTTTATCCGCATGTCGAGGCCGTGCAGGGCGAGATCAACACACGCGGGCGCACCAACATCCTCTTCGCGGCTTCCCGCGCGCCCCTTGCGCCCCTTGCCGATGCGCCGGAGGAATACGGCCCGACCGACATCGCCGATGCGCGCGCCTTTACCGATGATCGCGGTTGGGTCGGTCACCGCTAGACCGGCAGTAGAGCATCCTTTCTGGTCTTGCGCTGGGTCGTTTTGACAGGTGGGGACGAAAGGGCGCGTATGTCGGCAGGACGCCGCGATGCTACTGCAGCAAGAACTTGGCGCCCGGATCTGCGACCTGTTTTCGCGCAGTTCCCCGCACGAGGGGATCTGGCGCAACCGATCTTGCTGAATGCCGCAAACCAGGGGGAACGGGATATTTTCTAGACCGTTTCCCCCAATATTGCTAACCTGTTCAGTAAATCTGTCTCTCAAGCGTGCTGGGCCGCCGCAGAAGAACTTCGCACTGTCGAGTGCCCGTGCCGCAAAGAGTGCCGGACCGGCTGCCAGCCTTTCCCGGTTTTGGGATAATAGTTCTTTAATGTTACAATTGCCGTCCGTTTAAATTCAAATTTCCGCGTCCCCTCCCTGCAAGAAGCAAATTATTTCATGACCGATATCTTTTCAAAATTCCTGAGCGCCGATGACGGGTTCACCCTTCTGGGCGGAGATTTAGCCATCCCCGGCGAACAGCCTATCAACTATTCCCTTGGTTTCGCGATGCAGCGATTGGGAGATGTCGACGAAGATGGCTTCGAAGATATTGCCATTAGTGCGCCGGAATACGGCTTTTACACTCAGCCAGGGCGTGTAAGCGTGATTTACGGGGGCGAGAAGCGGGCGGCAAACGCTGTCGAATACGGAATTGACCGCGCTGTGGTGTCCCCCGATACGCCAATACCGGACGAGATCATCAATCTCTTGCCGCCCAAGAACCTTTCGGTACATCTGGGCTCAACGCTCGCCTCTGGCGGGGATTTCAACGGTGACGGGATTGCCGACACATTGCTGGGGGGCGAGGACTTCAGCTACGTCATCTTTGGCGGGTCGGGGGTCTTGGCAGGGGATGCGGGTGAACAGATCGATGTGGCACGGCTGACGCCGGATCAGGGGCTGTCGCTGATCTTTGGCGGTACAGTGCAGGGCGGCGGCGATTTCAACGGCGACGGGCTTGAGGATCTGATCAGCATCAGCTCTCGCAGGGCTCCGGTTGAATACGGGATCAAAATCATTCTGGGCAGTACGGGCTATACGGGCTTCGGCGATCCCGAGGGGGTGTTCACACAGGCGATCACCAGCGAGACCGTGCTGGATGGCGGGCTGATCGCGCTGCGCCAGAATTCGGCAGATGTGAACGAAGCAGGCTATGTCGGGGATGTGAACGGCGACGGGTTCGACGATGTGGGGATCGCCACTGCCGACGGTTTCAGGATCATACTGGGCAAGGCGGATGCACCGCCCGAGTTTGATCCCGCCACACTTGGAGCGGCAGACGTGATCGAAGTTGTGCCGCGCAGTGTGGGTGATTTTGCGCTGACCGAGATCGGCGATCTCGACGGCGACGGTTTTGTCGATTTCCATTTTGTCGACAGGACCAGCCACGGCGTCCTGTGGGGCGGTGCCGACGGGATCGCGTCGCTCGTTGTGGCAGGCGAGGCCGGCACCCCCGGCCGTCTGGACCTCGCCGATCTGGCGCCGCAGGACGGTTTCGAATTGCCTCGATCAGGGATTGTTCCCGAGTTTCGGAGCGCAGCAAAAATCGCGGATGTAAACGGCGATGGCAGCACCGATCTGATCTGGAATCTGTCTGCATCTGTTCTTGGCGTTCGGCTGGGAACCGAAGAGGGCTGGCGCGCGGCAACCGACGCGCCTGCCGCCGATCTGCGGTTTGTTCTGGAAACGCCTTCGGGCGCTTTCGAGGCAGTCGATCTGAACGCGGACGGTTATGATGATGTGCTGGTGGGGGCAAACGGGAACGTCACCGTATTCTATGGTAGCGAGACCTTCGCGACAAACCTCCCCGACAGCCTGCCGGGCCCGGCCACCCCCTACCAGCGGCTTTCGACACAACTGGATGTCGTCGTCCCCTATGTTCGGCCGGGTGAACCCGAACTCAGTCAGGACGGGCGGTTCACGGTCTTCGATAGTGTCAATCCCGATCTGCCGTTCGAGACGGCGTGGGTACCGCGCCAGATCTACGTGCACGACCGGATCGAGGACAGTCTGACCCTTCTGACCGGATCGGTCGAAGGAGATTCATCCCACGCGCGGATCAGCGGTGATGGCAGGTACATCGTTTTCGAACAGCGTGTGCCGACCGATGGCGATACCGTCGATCTTTGGCTGCTGGACCGATCCGACGGGACGCCGGTCAAGCTTGCCCTCGACGGCTTCGTTGCGCCCGAAGGCGAAGGCGTGAAGCTGACCGGTGCAAGCCTGTCGGATGACGGCCGGATCATGGCGTTCACCAGCAACGCAGACCATTCCGCGCTCGGCGATACTAACGGGCTGGATGATGTCTATGCGCTCGACCGCGAGACTGGTGCACTGACGTGGATATCTCGTGGCGCCAGTACCGAAACGGGCTACGAGGGCGCAAGCCAAGCCGATGTTGCCGCCGACGGGAAGCTGGTTGCGTTCGTCGCCAAGCACATACCAGACTTAGGGCCGGACTTGGTGAATCCTGAAAACTGGCCCAATGTCTGGCTCTATGATATGGTGAGCGGGACAGGGAAGATCTTGCAGATATACGCGCACCATCCGGACCTGTCGCAAAGCGGCTTTCTCGGCTACACAACATACACCTGGTATAGCGGATCATCAGTGGTCCGCCGCGCGATTGCGGACGAGAGTGAAGCGGCCGTTTTCTCAAGCCGGTTCGGCGGGATTGCGGACGGATCTTTATATTATCCGACCCTCTCGGGCGACGGGCGCTACATGACCTTCAATGGTTCGGCTTTCAACCCCGGCGACAGCTTTGCGGTTTGGCTCGGGCTGCCCGGTGTGGATGGCAGTTATGACATTGTTGTCCGCGATCCGGATGGCGCGGTGTTGACCGGGCTTAACGACAGCGGCTATTCCACGCTGTCGCGGTCGGGCGAATACATTGCTTTCGCCAGCCGGAGCGGCCTTCTTGATCCGCTGGACGTGAACGGCGCCTACGACATCTACCTGATGCGCAATCCCGAATTTACGGCCAATCCCGAATGGTTGTACGGGCTGAGCTATCTTGACGATATCTTCACCGCGGCACCCGAAGGCTCCCGGGTGGACGGTGGGCTTGGCAACGACAGCCTGACCGGCAGCGACACCGGCGATCTGCTGATCGGCGGTGCGGGCGACGACACGCTGACGGGTGGCGCGGGCAACGACTGGCTGAGTGCCGACAGCGGTGCGAATGCGGTCGACGGCGGCGCGGGCACCGACATGGTGTCTTTCGCAGGCGCCGATCATGCTATCGTGGCCGATATTGGCGCAGGGCGTGTGACCGCCGGTGACGCCGTCAGCACCCTCACGGATATCGAGAACCTGACCGGGTCGATCTTTGGCGATTACATCATCGGTGATGCGGGCGACAACCGCCTGCGCGGTCTTGGCGATTACGACTGGTTCGTGGGATCCGGCGGGGCCGACACCTACGAAGGCGGCGACGGCCGCGACATGGTCTCTTACGTCGACGCGACGGCGGGGGTGGCGGTGTCGCTGGCGCTTGGCGGATTGTCGGGGCTGGCTGCGGGTGATCGCTTCGACGGCGTCGAGCGTCTGACCGGATCGATCTTCGCCGATACCTTCTTTGGCGATGCGGGCGAAAACGATTTCCGGGGTCTGGGCGGGCGAGACACGTTTTTTGCCTCAACCGGCGGACGCGAGCGCTACGACGGCGGGTCCGGTGACGATCTGGTGTCCTACGTCGCCTCCGGCGGCGGCGTCGCGGCTTCCTTGCGGCTGGGCTACGGGCAGTCGGGGGACGCGCGGCTGGATCTCTATACCTCGATCGAGAACCTTGCCGGCAGCGCCTTTGACGACCGGCTCAGCGGGGATGGCGGTCGCAATACGCTGATCGGTTTGGCCGGAGACGATTTCCTGTACGGGGACGGCGGGATCGACCTGCTCAAGGGGGGCGCGGGAAACGATACGATCGACGGCGGCGCAGGGTCGGATTACGCGCTCTTTGACGGCGCGCGGGCGGAATACGCGATGTTCCGCACTGCCTCGAAAGAGGTGCGCATGAACGGCCCCGAGGGTTTCGATATCTTCACTGAGGTCGAGTATTTCCGCTTTACCGACGGGGATGTGCGGATCTGGGATCTCGATATCGTCTGAGCCTTTGCGGATCCTGCCGCACCGCCCCCGCCGCGCCCCGCAAGGGCGTGCGGCGGGCCGGTCGGCCTGAACGGCCATATCAGCCAACGGTCATCCGCCTTTCGGCCCGGACGCGCGACGCGCTTCCGCGCAGGGGACGCTTTCGCCTCAAGTCACGTGCCCCATGGCGAAGGGCATTCTGTTCCGTTAGTCTGTATCGACACCGGACACGCCATCCCCGCTATCGCGCAGGGATTTCCGCCACCCCTCCCGAGGACAGTCTCTCCATGGATCTCAAGATCGGCGTACACCTGCACTATGCGCTCCGCTCCGCGACCGACCTCATCGTGCAGATCGAGGTTCCAAGCTACGCCGACCAGCGTGTCCTGCACGAGCGGACCCTCATCAACGATGCGCTGCACCGCGCCACGGTGTCGGCCGAAGAGGGCTTGGGGACGCGGACGCTCCTGCGGCTCGATAGCGATTTCAGATGCGACTACACCGCCCATGTCCGGATCGACCGGCCCGCGCTTGACCTCACACAGCTGCCCGCGGTTGCGCCGCACCTGCTGCCCGGTGATGCCGTGCGCTACCTGATGCCGTCGCGCTATTGCCCCTCCGACGAGTTGCAGAATTTCGTCGAGGCCGAATTCGGAAACAGCAGCGGCGGCGAACGGATCGCCCGCATGCGACAGTGGATCTTCGAGCGGTTCAGCTACGTCCCGGGATCAAGCAACGCCCAGACCACGGCGCTGGATACTTTCGTGCAGCGGCAAGGGGTCTGTCGCGACTACGCGCATGTGATGATCTGCATGGCGCGGGCATCGGCCATTCCTGCGCGCTTTGCCAGTGTCTACGCGCCCTATGTTTCGCCGCAGGATTTCCACGCGGTCGCGGAGGTGTATCTGGACGGGACATGGCATCTTGTCGATGCGACGGGAATGGCAACCGCTGACCAGATCGCGCGTATCGGTGTGGGGATGGATGCGGCCGAGGTATCTTTCCTGACAAGTTTCGGCCAGATCACGCTGCAATCCCAATCGGTGCAGGTGGTTCTGGACGGTTAGGGCGGCTGCACGTTTTACTAAGAAGCGGCGCGCTATCCCGCAGGATGGCAAGCCGGACGCCGCGTTGCGGGCGCGGCCCAAGCACCCGTGCTCCAGTTGCTGGGGACCAAGTTCAGCATCGGTGGCGCGGTGTTCACGCTCGGCGTCGTTTTCCTGCTGGTGCTGGTGGTGGTGCTTGCCTATGCGCTCATACCAACGGCTTGGGGGCGGCATTTCTATGCGGTCGGGGATGACCCCGACGCGGCCGAACTTTCCGGCGTGGACGTGCGCAAGACGACCATCTCGGTCCATGCCATTGCGGGTCTGATCTGCGCCTTCGCGGGCCGTGCCGGACGCGGCGTAAACCCCACCGGCGCGGCGCACGGATGATCCGATCGCCCAAACCCTGTTGCCGGGCCACCCCCTGCGCGGATAACGATGCGCGCAACAGCCCCCACCGAGGACCGAGTGACACCATGATTTTGTGCTGCGGCGAAGCCCTGATCGACATGATCACCGCACCCGTGCTCACGGGCGGCGAAGGATTTGTTCCGCATGTCGGCGGGGCGGTATTCAACACCGCGATCGCATTGGGACGGCTGGGCGCCAAAGCGGGGATGCTGACGGGCCTGTCCACGGATATGTTCGGCCAGCAGCTTGCCGAGGCGTTGAAGGCGAGCCACGTGGACACCTCGCATGTCGTCCGCTCCGACCGTCCGACCACCTTGGCCTTCGTGCAGCTGAAAGACGGCCACGCGACCTATTCCTTCTTTGACGAATTGTCCGCAGGCCGGATGCTGGCCCCGGACGACCTGCCGGAACTGAAAAGTGAGATATCCGCGCTCTATTTCGGCGGCATCAGCCTGGCCCACGGGCCCTGCGCAAGCGCCTATGCGGCGCTGTTGAAAACCCAAGCGCCGCAGCGCGCGATCATGATCGATCCCAATATCCGTGCGCAGTTCATCACGGATGTATCCAGCTACCGCAGCCGCCTTGACGGCATGATGGGCCATGCTGACATCATCAAGGTCTCGGACGAGGACCTGAACTGGCTGATCCCGGGGCAGGGGGCCTTGGCGGGCAAGGCTGCCGCGCTGCTCGAGAAGGGGGCGGCTGCGGTCATCGTGACCCGCGGGGCCGAGGGCGCGACAGGCTATCTCGAAAACGGTAGGGAAGTCTTCGTTCCCGCCGTGCGGACAGAGGTCGTGGATACCGTCGGCGCAGGCGACACGTTCAACGCAGGGCTTCTGGCCAACCTGTCCGCCACCGGCAAGCTGACCAAGCCCAAGGTCGCGCAGCTGTCGCCAGATGCGCTGGTGCGCGCGATGGAATATGGCGCGAGGGTCGCGTCTTTGACGGTATCGCGCGCCGGTGCGAATTCTCCTTGGGCAAGCGAGCTCAGGACCTGAGGCGATATTGCCAGTGGTGCAACAATTGTTTCTTTATCCGAAACAATAACAGCCATTTATTGAGACTGTCGCAAAGTGCACTGCCAAACAGGTGTGCTTTCGGCGCGGGCCGATCGAAAGCCGGCCCGCGCCTTTGGCGTCAGGCGAAGATGAAATCGCCCATATCCAGTGCCGACGCATCAACGCCGTTCAGAACCGCGATGATCTCGTCCGCCTTGCCGTCCATGACGCTGATGGTCGCATTGCCACCGGTATCGTTGGCAATCACCAGATCGCCGAAGCCAACCGCTCCGAAACCGGAAAGCTGCAGCATGTCGACGCCGTCCACATAGTCGAGAACCGTGTCCGTGCCGCGGAACTTGTCCGCATCCTCGAACACAAAGACATCCGCCCCCGATCCGCCGGTGAGAGTGTCGTTTCCGGTGCCCCCGACCAGAACATCGTCGCCACCTTCACCGTCCAGCACATCGGCCCGTTCGTAGCCGTAGATCTCGTTTGCGTTGTTGTTGCCCGACAGCGTGTCGCGTCCGGCGCTGCCGTCGACGGTTTCAACCCCGAACGAGAAGTCCAGCGTCACCTCACCGAAGCCCGGCACGGTCAGCGTGACCTCATCGTCGGCATAGTCCGCCGGTGTACCAATCTCCAACTCGAAGGTTACGGTCGCCTCTCCGGCCACATCGTCAAAGCCCAGCCCGGCCGGCACAACCGATTGGATGAACCCATAGTCATCCGACGTGATGGCAAGATCGACATCGGTGGTCACCTCGGACAGACCCGTGAGGATGGCGGCAGCAAGGTTTGAACTGTTCCCTGCCAGCTGAACAACCGAACCGCCAACACCCAGATTATCGAGCAGCGCTTGGTACGTGCCGATCTGACCGGCGGTGACCGCGAAGATCGGGATCAACCCGTTTGACGCCAGCGCCGCAGCGACCTGCGCGATGGCGGGATAATCCTCCAGCCCGCCAGCCCCTGTGCCATCGGATAGATCGGTGTCATTGTCGTTCGGGCCTCCGGCGGCGTAGTTGCCCGCCTGATGGAACGCCGCATCGGTGGTCAGAACCACAAACCGTTGCGACTCCGCGCGAAAGGTTAACCCGTTGCCCAGACCCACCTGCTGCAGGGAAACAAGTTGCGCTTCGGGCAAGTCGTTGCCGTTTCTTATAGACAGCGTGTCCAGAGCGGCATCCGCAGCAGCAAAATCGGTCGTCAGATCCTGATCGACATTATAGATAAAATCACTGGGAATGCCGAAGGGACTGATGGGATAGTCGACATAGCTGGTGATCCCCAGTGCGAGATCGTCAATTCCCCCCGCAGTCAGCGCAAATGCCAGATCCTGCATGAAATTGCCGTTCTTCAGCGTGCTGATATCATCATTGAACGATCCCGAAAGATCCTGGGCCAGCACGATATCGGCTTTCTCGGGCAGGTCCGGGACGAAAACGTTCAGATCGAACGTCAGAGTATTGTCCGGGCCGCGGGTAACCTCGACGATTGCGCCGTCTGCCGCCGACAGTGTCAGCGCGTCCGTGTCGATTGCCAGACCATCCTCCAGATCGACAGTGATACCGGCGACCTCGTTGACGTTGATCGTCACGGTCGGACAGTCAAATCCGCCATTGCCGTCCGTCACGGTGTAATCGAATGTCTGCGTGCCGGTCCAACTGGTTGCGGGTACGAAGGTGAAATCACCGTTGGCGCCGACCGTGAGGATGCCGTTGCCGGTGTCGATGGGCGTATCCAGTGCATAGGCGGTGCCATCGACGATCACTTCGGTCACGGTCAGCGGATCTCCGTCACCGTCCGTATCGGCGCCCAGACCATTATCGGCCAGCACGTTGCCGGCGATGCAGGTGTCTTCCTCTTCGCTGAACAGATCGTCCTTGCCGTCCGGTGCCAGCGGGATCCGCCCCTCGATCTTGAGCGATCCATCGCGGTTGCCGCCCGGTTCGCCTACGCTGGTGACGCGCACACCGATGCGCTGGTTGCCGATGTCGTCAAGGCTGAGGCTGCCGATGCTGGTATCGCCCAGAACGGTCCATGTCGTGGATTGGATATCATCCGTGGCGATCCCCTGCGTCCCGATCTCGACGCCCGCATCGAAATCCCTGTTCCTGGAGGTGATTTCACCGTGCAGGTTGGCCCCGTTGCCGAAGTTGTCGACGGCGTTGGCGTCGAACTGCCAATCGGTGACATCGCTCCCCAGAACCGGAGGGGCTACTTTGTCGTCAAGCGCACTCCACTTGGTTTCGCGACCATCGTTGACGTCCCACATGATCGCCCTCAGATCACCTGTGAGCCCATAGCTTTCGTCGATCGTGGCGGTCCAGACCAGATCCATGATCTCGTCGTCATTTACGTCTTTTTCGACTACTGTAAAATCGATCTTCATACCGTCCTGAATGACGGAAAATTGCACGGAGCGTGTCATCGTGCGTTCCTCCCAAATGAAATTTCTTCGCCAAAAGGCGCTTAAATATATGAAAACTAAGAAAAATAAAAATTACCAGGCGGACGTAAAATAACAGCAGACCGTACCGCCGACTCGCCTTTGACGGGAGTTTTTTAGCATGTTTTCTCGTTGAAAAGTAGAAAAACCTATCCGGCCGGGGCCAAACCCGAGGGAAGGAATTGACTCCGTTGCAAAATTTCTCGTCTGAAGGGGCCGGGTTTCAGGCCTTCGGGCGGGCCGTCTGCGACCGGGTGGCGCCAAAGGCGCGACAAGGGTGACACGGGCCGCCATTTCGCCAGATCCTCCGGCGGGCGCCAATACGAACCTTGCGGAACCCGAACAAAAAATTCAGGGTTCGCACATCAGCAGACTATTTCTGGGAGGGAAGAGTAATGAACATGATACTGAAGACAGCCGTTGCGGCGATTGCCCTGACGACCGCCACGATAACGGCCGCATCGGCCGAGACGCGGGTGACGTACAAGTCGGCCAAGACTGGATCGTCCTATTACCAGATGGGCGTGGAACTGGCCGAGGCGATGAAGGCCGGCACCGGCGGCGACATCTCGGTCACCGTGGAAGAAAGCCAGGGCTCCGTTCAGAACGTGATGGAAGTGCGCGCCCGTGGTGGCGACTACGTCTTCACCACGCCACCGGCGCTCGTCGGTCTGGCGCAAGGGGGGAAGGCCATGTTCGAAGGGAAGGGCGATCCGGCCTTTGACGATATTCGCGCGCTTTTTCCCATTCCGTCGCTGACCATGCATTTCGTCATGTCCGCCGATAGCGGTGTCACCGATATCGCGGGTCTGGCGGGCAAGACGATCCTGCTCGGCAAGGGCTCCTTCGGCGCGACAGAGGGCGAGAAATACCTCGAACTCTTCGGTGTGGCCGATAGCGTCGAGATCGCGGATGCGGAACTGTCCAACGCTGTCGCAGCGCTCAAGAACGGGCAGATCGACGGTTTCGTCACGGCAGGCTCTTACCCCGCGCCCAACGTGATAGAGGCGGCGGCTTCCGCTTCCGTCACGATCCTGTCCATGACGCAAGAGCAGGTCGCCGAGACCAAGCGCACGGAAATCGTCATTCCCGCCAACACCTATGCCGGTCAGCAGGCCGATATCACCACGACCTCGCTGCCCGTGGTGGCATACACGACCACCAAGATGGACGACGACACGGCCTACGCGCTGACCAAGACCTACTGGGAAAACAAGGCCAAGCTGGGCGATACATCCCCTTGGTGGAACGGTGTCGATCCGGCCATGCTGGGCAATATCAACGGCAAGATCCATCCCGGTGCGGTGCGCTACTACGAAGAAGCGGGCATTGAACTGAGCGAAGACCAGAAGTAACGCTCCGCCCCAGTGCAGGCCGGATCTTGCGTCCGGCCTGCTCCTCCTGATCCAGAGAGTTCCCATGCCTGATCTTCGCACCGGTCGCCTTGCCGCAGCTTTCTGGTTGATACTGGCCGCGGCGCTCGTGGCCTATCACCTTGCGCTGATCTTCTCCGGCCTGGTTCCCAATCTGGTCAGCCGTCCGCTGCATATGGCTTTCATCCTGCCGTTCGTGCTGATGCTGGGCAACGAAAGCCGCTGGGGAACGATAAGCGGCACGGTACTGGCCGCGCTGGGCATCTGCGCGACAGTATGGATCGCGATCAACCACGACCGGCTGGGCGATCAATACGGCTTCCTAGAAGGCGACATGCAGATTGCCATGGCGGTCACCCTTCTGGTGGTGACGCTCGAGGCCGCCCGCCGTGCCATCGGCTGGCCGCTGCCGCTGGTCGCTGCCGCAGCGCTGCTTTACGGTCTTTTCGGTCAATACATTCCCGGCCAGTTCGGCCATTCAGGAACTCCGATCGCCAGTTTCCTCGGAACGCTCACCATTGCCGAAGGCGGTATCTTCGGGTCACTCACCGGGGTGTCCGTGGCCGTGGTGGCGATTTTCGTGATCTTCGGCGCGGTGCTGAACGCGGGCGAGGCGGGGCAGGGGTTCATGAACGTGGCCGGCGCGGCGGCAGGACGACTGAAGGGCGGGGGTGCGAAGGTATCCGTGATCTCCTCGGCGCTCTTCGGTTCGATCTCGGGGTCCGCTTCGGCCAATGTCGCGTCTACCGGCGCCGTCACCCTGCCTGCCATGACCAAACTGGGCTATCCCAAACGCCTTGCTGCCGCTGTCGAGGCGGTCGCATCCTCTGGCGGGCAAATTATGCCGCCCCTGATGGGCGCGGGTGCTTTCGTTATGGTCGAGCTGACCGGCGTGCCCTACACGTCGATCATGGCGGCGGCGATCCTGCCCGCGCTTCTCTACTTCTTTGCCGTCTGGGTCGGCATCAACGCCTATGCCACCCGTTTCGACCTCAGGGGCGTTGACGAAGCAGACCGCCCCAAGGGGCGCGACGTCGTTATCACCTCGCTGTTTTTCCTTGTGCCCTTCTCGGTCCTGCTCTGGGCGATGTTCGGGGCCGGGTTCACCCCGCAATATGCAGCGGCGCTTGCGATCCTTGCGGGGGCGGTGCTTTTGTTCTTCAACATGGACTTCGAACTGCGGCCTTCACAGATCGCCGAGCGGTTCCAGAGTGCGCTGATGAATGCCGCAAGACAGGTGTCGATGATCGCGGCCATCATCCTGTGTGCCTCGATCATCATCGGTGTGCTTGCGATCACGGGCCTCGGCGTCAAGATCACCTCGCTTATCCTCGAAGGGTCCGGTGGCCTGCTCTGGCCGTCACTGCTTCTGACCGCGCTCGCCTGTCTGCTTCTGGGGATGGAGGTGCCGACGACGGCGGCCTATGTCATCTGCGTGTCGGTCGCGGGTCCGGCGCTGATACAGCTGGGGCTGGAGCCCTTGCAGGCGCATCTGTTCGTTTTCTGGTTCGCCCTGCTGTCGACGATCACGCCGCCGGTCTGCGGCGCGGTTTTCATCGCTGCGGGGATGATCGGGGAAAACTGGCTGAAGGTCGCGCTGACGGCGATGGCGCTGGGGGTGGGGCTCTATCTGATCCCCTTGGGGATGATCGCAAACCCCGACATCATCCGGCTGGTCGACAGTCCCCTGTCCGCGATCATCGCGATGCTGCGGATCGCCGCCGGGCTGGCGCTCGTCTCCTACGGGCTGATCGGTGCCCGCAAAAGTGGCAAGACCGCCCTGCTGGTCGGTGCCGGGCTGGCCGTGATCTTTTCGGGCATCTACATCTGACGTCTTCCGCCGCAACGGTCCGGAAGGGCACGCGGGCGCGTCGCACCCCGTTACGGTGGGCAATGGTTCGTAGCGCCGTGGCGGGGACAGGGGGGGCGAAACCGCGCCCTGTTCAGGCGGTAGAACCCATCACCCGGCTTGGGTGAAAATCGCTGACATGAAGGTCAGGCCGCGCGATGGCGCGGGACCTGCCGCAAGTGGCTGCCGGTCGCGGCCCCCGGCAGTGCGGCGATACGGTCGGCGACGGTCAGAAGCGTGGCAAGGTCGATGCCGGTGTCGAGCCCGCCTTCGTTGAACGCGAAAACGACGTCTTCGGTCGCCGTGTTGCCAGTGGCGCCGGGCGCGAAGGGACAACCCCCAAGCCCCGCCGCAGCTGTATCGAAAACGCTGACGCCCGCGCGCCACGCGGCAAGCGCATTGGCAACCCCCTGTCCGAAGGTGTCGTGCCCGTGGAAGGCCCAGGAATTCTCGCGGCTCTCGGGCAGGGCCATGACGGTCCCGAACCTTTCTGCGACCGTGAACGGATTGGCGCGGCCCGTGGTGTCGCAAAGCGCGATCCCGGCGCGGGGCGCGATGGCGCAGATCGCGCGGACGGCGTCCGTGACAGCCTCCAGGGCGACCGTCCCGTCAAAGGGGCAATCGAATGCAGTGGCGAGATCCACGCGCAGGTCCGTCCCGCCGGGCATCACCTCGACGATCCGTGCTAGACCCTCGATCGACTGCGCGACGGATTGGCGGACATTGTTTTGGTTATGCGCCTCGGAGGCGGAAAAGACATAGACCAGCTCGGTAATGCCCGCCGCCAGCGCATCTTCGGCGCCCCGCGGATTGGGCACCAGCGCGGAAAGCCGTGCGGGCAGATCGCGCACCGCCGCCGTGATATCGCGCATATCGGCCATTTGCGGGATCGCCTTGGGGCTGACGAAACTTCCGATCTCGATCCGCTGACATCCTGCCGCGGCCAGATCACGGATGATGGCGATCTTGTCCTGCGTCGGCAGCGGGGCGGCGATGGATTGAAAGCCGTCGCGCGGGGCGACTTCGCAGATTACGGGATGCCGGTCGGCCATGGGTCAGATTTCCTGCAAATTCTCGGATGGTGCGTTGTCGTCGTCCTGATCCGGCCAGAAGGCCGCATCGAGCGCGTTGAACAGGAACTGGATCGCCAGCATTCCAAAGCCCAGCGGCAGCAGCGCGTAGGGCACCACCATCGGCGTGCCGAAACTGGAGGAGACACGCTCGCCGAAATCCCACGCCTGATAGGTCATAAGGCCGCCACGCCAGGCCATGATCCCGCAAAACGCGACGCCGATCAGACCGATCAGCACCCGCAGCACGCGCTGGGCGCCCCTGGCCATCTTGTCCGCGAAAAAGGTGATCCGGATATGGCTGTCGGTCCGCTGTACATCCGCCGCGGTGATGGCGGCGACGTAGATGATCAGAAAGGTATTGATTTCAAGTGACCACGAGGTCGGCGCGGTAAAGACATACCGCATGATCGCGTCATAACAGATTGTCAGCACCATGAAGGCCAGCACGAACTGGCCTGACAGTTGCAGGGCCCGGGCGATGCGGTCGAATAGCTTTCTCATGGCATGATCCTTGCTGTTGGGCCCCGCCCGGGCAATTCCGGGGCGGGGCGGCGCATTTGGTTAAGATGTCTGGCCGAGGGCGAGCGCGATGGCACGCTCACCGACTTCGGCACCCACCTCTTCCATCCAGGCGGCGTCGACGGCCTTGGAGGCTTCGGCCAATTGGGCGAGGTCCTCTTCGGTCGGCTCGATCACCTCGATCCCGGCGGCTTCCATCATGGGCCAGAATTCGTTGGGATAGATCACATCATTGGCCTCTTTCGCGCCATTGGCGTCCAGCCAGTCGGCTGCCTCGGTGAAGGCGGCCTGCGCGTCGGAGCTCATTGTCTCCCAACGCTTCGTGGTGGTGAAGAGGCCGATGCCGTAGGCGGTCAGCGGCAGTTTGTGCACGAAGCCCAGTTGCTCCTGCAAGGAACGGCCGACGACGGTGGAGATATTGGCGACGGCGGCATCGACCGTGCCGCGCTGAAGCGCCAGATACAGCTCCGACGACGGGATCCGCACGGCAGCGGCGCCGAAATCCTCGATGACCTGCGTGGCCTCGAAGCTGACGACGCGCACTTTCTTGCCCGACAGGTCGGCGACGGACTGGATCGGTGCGGCTTTGGTGGACCACATGTATTCGGGCTCGAGAATGTTGCCCATCAAGGAATGCATGTAGAGCCCTTCTTTCTGCATCTCCTCGTTGATCAGCTCGTACAGAGGGCTGCCTTTGGCAAGCCGGTCGGGATTGTCATGGAGCGCCTCGACCACGCTGGGCAGACCTGTGATCCCCAGGATCGGCACCGAGCGGGTGATGTAGCTGGTGGTGTGGAACATGAAGTCGATGGCGCCCGAGTTCAGCGCGGGCAGCTGTTCGTCTGCCTTCAGCAGCTTGGCACTGTCGTAATAGTCGACGGCAACGGCGTCGCTCTGCGACAGGCGCTCGACGAAACCGGCAGAGCCGAAGGACAGGGCCTTGTAGCTCGGCGGCAGGTAGCTGACCCCGGTCAGCGTGGTTTTGGCAAAGGCCGGGGCGCCGAGGCTCATCAGGGAGCCTGCGGCGGCAGTTGTTTGCAGGAAAGTGCGGCGGTTCATGGTCATTCTGTTATCCTCCTATCGAATGACGGTATTAGAGAAGGCCGGGCAGCCAGAGGCTGAGCGCCGGGGAGAGAACGAAGATCATCAGCATCGCGAACTGCACGAAGACGAAGGGCACGACGGAACGGATGATTTCTTCGACTGACAACATCGGACAGACCCCGCGCAGCGCGTAGAGGTTCAGACCAACCGGCGGTGTGACAACGGCGATCTCGAGGTTCATCACGAGAATGATACCGAACCACAGCGGGTCATAGCCCAGCTGGACGATGAGCGGCAGAAGGATCGGCGTCGTCACCACGATGAGCGAGACCGCGTCAACCAGCATGCCCAGAAGCACCAGCGCCAGCATGATGATCACCAGGATCGCCCAGGCCGGCAGGTTTGTCGCGGTGAGCGCTGTGCTGACGGTTTCGGGGACACGCACGAGGTTGAGATAGTCGCCAAAGATCTTGGCGCAGCCGATGATCAACAGGATCGCGCCCGACACCTTTACCGATGCGGCAAGGATGCCGGTCAGGGTCTTCCAGTCGAGAACGCGGAAAATCGCCCCGGCGATGAAGAAAGCGCCAAAAGCGCCGAAGGCGGCCGCTTCGGACGGGGTGGCCAGACCGGTATAGATCGCCCCCAGAACGATTGCGACCAGCACCAGCGCGTGCCAGATGCCGCCAAGCGCCCGCACCCTTTCGCCCAAGGGCGCCATCGGGCCGGTTGCCTGTGGCGCGTCCTCGGGACGGATCAGGACGCGAATGTAGATATAGATCGACAGCGCCAGCGCCAGCGCGATCCCCGGCAGGATGCCACCGATAAAGAGCGCGCCGACCGACACGCCCGATACCGCGCCGTAGATGATGAAGGGCACCGAGGGCGGTATCAGCATCGCGAGCGCCCCCGAGGACGCGACAGAGCCCGCGGCCAGCCCGCGGGAATAGCCCCGGTCCAGCATCTGCGGCACCGCGATGGAACCGACAGCGGCGACGCCCGCGACCGACACGCCCGATACCGCGCCGAAGATCGCGGAAGCCCCCACTGTCGAAATCGCAAGCCCACCGCGGAGCCAGGAAAGCCACAGAGAGGCGGCGTGAAAGAGATTCTTGCCCACCGGCGTGGCGCCAAGGAAGTTCCCCATAAGGATGAACAGGGGCAGGGCGATCAACTCGAAAGAGTTGAGCTGGCCGAAAAAGGACGTCGGCGCAAAGAAGAAGGCCAGCGAGCCGCGCGCCATCCAGAGGCCGAGCAGGCCGGCAGCGCCAAGGGCGAGGAAGATCGGGGCACCAAAGCCGATAAGGCCGATGAGCGCGATCACAACAAGGAGCGGTTCTATCATGTGGTGGAACTTTCGACTTCGGTGCCGATGACACCTGACTTTGCCAGCGCCGCGACGCGGTCGTGGTCGTATCCAAGCGTGTCCGAAAGGACTGTCTGGGTATCTTGGCCCAGTGCGGGGCCAAGGCCGCGCACACCGCCGGGGCTGGCAGAGAGGCGGGGAAAGACGTTCTGCATGGCAAGGCTGCCGCCCTTGCCGTCGGCCACCCGCAGGATCGCCTCGCGGGCCTTGAAATGCGCGTCGTCCATCATGTCGCGGGCGGTATAGGCAAGGCCCACCGGCACGCCCGCGTCATTCATCCGCTCCACGATCTCGTCAGCCGTATGTTTGCGGGTCCAGTCCGAGATCAACGCATCCAGCGCCTCGGCGTTGCGGCCGCGTGCGCGGTGGTCGGCGTAATCGGGGTGGTCGGCCAGTTCGGGCTGGCCCATCGCCTCGCACAGGCGGCGATAGACGCTGTTCTGGTTGGCGCCGATGATGACATCGCGACCATCCGCCGCCGGATAGGCGTTCGAGGGCGCAATGCCGGGCAGCGAGGATCCGTTGCGCGTGCGGATATGCCCGCCAGCATCGAATTCGGCGACCATCGATTCGGTCAGATGCAGCACGCTTTCGAAGATCGAGCTGTCCACCACCTGTCCGCGCCCGCTGGCGTGGCGGTGCTGCAGCGCCAGAAGCACGCCCATGGCGGCGTTGATCCCGGCCATCGTGTCACCCAGCGACAGGCCCACCCGCACCGGCGGGCGGTCGGGATAACCCGAGATCGCGCGCAGGCCCCCCATCGCCTCGCAGACCGAGGCGAAACCGGCGCGTGTGGCGTAGGGGCCGTCCTGACCGAAGCCGGATACGCGCACCATGATCAGCCGCGGGTTCAGCGCACTCAGGCTGTCATAGCCGAGGCCCCAGCGTTCCATCGTGCCGGGGCGGAAGTTTTCGATCAGCACATCCGCGGTCGCGGCCAGATCCCGCAGCACCTGCTGGCCTTCCTCCTGCCGCAGGTCCAGCGTGATCGACCGCTTGCCGCGGGCGATGACATGCCACCAGACCGGCTTGCCATCCTCGCCGGGGCGTCCCCACTGGCGCATGGCGTCACCGGTTTCAGGCGGCTCAACCTTGATCACCTCGGCACCGAAATCGGCCATCAGCTGGCCACAGAACGGACCGGCGATCAGCTGGCCGAGTTCAATGACGCGAAGGCCCTTGAGCGGCCCTCTGGCTTCGGTCTGGGTCATGCGCAGAACCTCCTCCCCGGGGTCAGTGCCTCGATCCGTGCGGCGATACCGTCAGAATCGATGCCGAAATGGTGATACAGATCGCCGATCGTGCCGGTCTGGCCGAAGGCGTCCACGCCCAGCGCCAGCACCCGGTGCCCGGCCACGCCGCCCAGCCACGACAGCGTCGCGGGATGGCCGTCGATCACGGTGACGAGCGTGCAGTGGGGCGGCAGATCCCTCAGCAGCTGTTCGATATGGCTGATCGCGCCGTCCGCGCCCTGCATCCGGTCGCGCTGTGCGGCGGACCAACCGGCATGGAGCCTGTCGGCAGATGTCACCGCCAGCACGCCCACGTCCCGTCTGGCGCTGCCCACTTTTCCTGCTGCGGCAATAACCTCGGGGGCGACAGCGCCCTGATAGGCAATCACGGTTTCGCAATTCGGCCCGGGACGGCGCAGCCAATAGGCGCCTTCGGTCACGTCACTGGCAAAGCTGTCTCCGCCCCGTGCGCCCGGCTGTTCCAGCGGATTCGTGGTCAGCCGAAGGTAGACCGAGCCCCCCTTGTCCTGCTGCATGTGATCAAAGGCCCAGGCCATGATGACCGCAAGCTCGTCCGCATAGGCCGGTTCGAAACTGGTAAGACCCGGTTGGCTGATGCCGATCAGCGGTGTGCCGATGGACTGGTGCGCACCACCTTCGGGTGCCAGCGTGACACCCGAAGGTGTCCCCACCAGCATGAAACGCGCGTCCTGGTAGCAGGCGTAGTTCAACGCATCCAGCGCGCGGGCCACGAAGGGATCATAGACCGTGCCAACGGGCATCAGACGCTTGCCGAAAAGCTGGGTGGACAGGCCGGCGGCCGCCAGCAGCAGGCACAGGTTCATCTCCGCGATGCCCAGTTCGATATGCTGACCGTCGGGGGAGAATTCCCATTTCGCGGTCGAGGGGATCTGGAGGCTGCGGAACACGTCCTTGCGGGCATCGCGGGCAAAGAGCTTGCGGCGGTTCACCCACGGGCCAAGGCTGGTGGTGCCGGTGACATCGGGCGATGTGGTGACGATACGCTCGGCCAGCGGATCACGCGATTTTGCCAGCGCATCGAGGATCTTGCCGAAGGCCATCTGGGTCGAAATCTCGCGGTCGGCAGGGGCGGCGATGGCGGGCACCGGCAGTGCGTCATCGTCGTACCGCCGCGCACCGCGGGAGAAGAAGGACACCTCGGCAAGATATTCCTTCAGCGCGGCAACATCCTTGACGGTGGCGAAGCGATCCCACTCCTGTCCTTCCGGCACGCCCATATGGGCCTGCCATTCGGCCATCTGCGCGGATGTCATCAGCCCGCCGTGGTTGTCCTTGTGGCCCGCAATCGGCGTGCCCCAGCCCTTGATGGTGTAGGCCAGAAAGCAGACCGGGCGATCGTGGTCGATGGCGGCAAAGGTCTCGGCCATGGTCTCGACGCAGTTGCCGCCGAGGTTCTCCATGAGATCCGCCAGTTCATCGTCGGAACGCAGGTCGATCAGCGCGGTGACAGGTCCCTGATCGCCGAGGTCGTCCATCAGCCGCTTGCGCCAGATCGCACCGCCCTGAAAGGTCAGCGCCGCATAGTCGGAGTTGGGGCACCGGTCGATCCAGTCGCGCAGCGCATCACCGCCCGGTTCCGCAAAGGCCGCACGCTGGAGCTTGCCGTACTTGACCTTGACCACGTCCCAGCCGAAGGCATCGAAGCTCTTCTCGATCCGCTGAAACAGCCCTTCGTGCACGATCCCGTCCAGCGACTGGCGGTTGTAATCCACGATCCACCAGACATTGCGCAGATCGTTCTTCCAGCCTTCCTGAAGGCACTCGTAGACATTGCCCTCGTCCAGTTCGGCATCCCCGACCAACGCCACCATGCGGCCTTTGGGGATGTCGTGCCCCCACGATTTCGCCGCGATGTAGTCCTGAATCATCGACGCAAAGGATGTGACCGCAACACCAAGCCCGACGGACCCGGTGGAAAAATCCACATCGTCCACGTCCTTTGTCCGTGACGGGTAGGACTGTGCGCCGCCGAAGGCGCGAAAGCCCTCAAGCTTCTCGCGGCTGATGTTGCCCATCAGGTAGTGCATCGCGTGAAAGACGGGCGACGCATGGGGTTTGACGGCCACGCGGTCCTGCGGGCGCAGCGCCGAAAAATAAAGCGCGGTCATGATCGAAACCATGGACGCCGAGGACGCCTGATGCCCGCCGATCTTGATGCCATCGACCTTTGGCCGGATGTGATTGGCGTGATGGATCATCCAATGCGACAACCAAAGCAGTCTCTGCTCGATGGTTCTCAGATGCGGGTCGGGCATCGCTTCCTCCTGTTTCGCATTCCGTATACGAAATTTTAACGGAGGTGTTCGCGCTTTTTTACTGTTTCGCCCGTATTGTTTTGCAGGGTTATCTACATTATCATCAAAAAGATGAAGGATTCCTCCAAACTTAACGAGATAGACAGGCGAATCCTTCGAAAGATTGCGTCTGACGGACGCATTTCAGCGCAGTCGCTGGGCGACGCGGTCGGCCTCAGCGCGACTCCGGTGGCCCGCAGGCTCCGCAAACTGGAAGAGATCGGGGTCATCACCGGCTACGCTGCAACAATCAACGAAGTCGCACTTGGATTTGAAGTGTCCGTTTTCGTTTCGGTCAAGCTCGACCGGCAGATCGACGACGCCCTTTCGACTTTCGAAGCCGCCATCAAAGGCTTCCCCGAAGTCGTCGATTGCTGGCTGATGACCGGCAGTCGCGACTACCTGATGCGTGTGGTCACCCGCACCATGGCCGAGTTCGAGCAGTTCCTCGTCGGCAGGCTGACCAAGGTGAAAGGCGTGTCCGAGATTGAAAGCTCGATTCCGCTGCGCCGTGTGAAATCCGCTGGATCGCGCACCCCGTGATCGGGGCGTTGTGCGTATTTCGCAGGCCCTGACCCACGCCCGGACCGATTTTCTTCGTATTTCGCATAGGAGATACGTGGACAGGACCGATCCCGATGGCATTGTGTGTCGCGCATGGTCCTGAGGACCGGGAGACGCCGATGCAGATGGTCAAACAACCGAAATCGCTCACCGAGCAGACGCACGATATCCTGCTCGAAGCGATCTGCACGGGAGAGCTGTTGCCGGGCGAGCGGTTGAACCAGGACGAGATCGCCGCGCGGTTGCAGGTGTCGCGACAGCCCGTAAACAGCGCGATTTCGGTCCTCAAGGCCAATGGGTTCGTTGAAGATACGGGTCGCCGGGGGGTAGTCGTGTCGCACATCACCGGCGCGCAGTTTACCTCAATTTATGAATTCCGGACGGGGATGGAGCCCTTTGCAATCCGCCTCGCGATGGAGCGCAGGCCCGCGACAGCGGCGAGCCAGGCGCAGGATGTGCTGAAACAGGGCTGGGAAGCGGTAGAGACCGGCGATGCGACGCGCAAACTGCGGGCGGATGCGGCTTTTCACGAGATGATCTATGGCTGGACCGGCAATCAGATCATCCTGTCGACCATGCAGATGCACTGGCAGCACATACGCCGCTCGATCGGAGTCGTGATCCAGAAGGGCGTCGCGGCACGGACATCCTGGGAAGAACACGAACGCATCGTTGACGCGATGATGCGCGATGACGTGGAATCCGCCGTCTCGGAGATGGAAGACCATATCGCCCGTGCCCACCGGATCACGTCGCAACGATTGCGCGAGGCGTCTGTCTGAGAAGGGTAGGGTAAGTTCCGGTCGAAGCGGGCGGTCCGGCCCTTAAGCCGTCAACCGATGCATCAGCCGAAGGCGACCCGCTACTACTGTGGCATGGCTGGGTTGTGAGCCGACTGCGCGGCTGCTCGCGCAGCAACATTGCCGGTCGCCGCCCGCCGGTGCACGGTGGGCGGCGACGCTTGGTGTAAATCCCTCAGACTTAGGCGAAAATCATCACCAGCATGACGATTGCCATGCCCATCATCATCAGGTTCTCGGTGAGGCTTACAAAGCCCAGTGGCACGTTCGAATTGCCGCCGACACAGGCGCATTTCAGCTCGCGCTTGTCGATGTAGACCGCCTTGAACACGCTGATCGCGCCGACTGTGGCGATGAAAAGCGCGGCAGGGGCGGCGAGCCACGTCAACAGCATGCCGGTCATCAGGACACCGGCGCCCGTCTCGACCCATGGGTAAATATAGGCATAGGGCACCCATTTGCGGGCCAGCAGATCGTAGTTGAGGAACATCGTCGTAAAGCCTTCGATGTCGCGGAGTTTCTGCATCCCCAGAAGGATCATGGATACCGAGATAAACCAGCCGAGCGTTTGCCACGAGATCGTCCCGAGAAATCCGATGGACAAAGCCAATGCCGTCGCTGCGGCCACAGCGAAGAGAAAGATCACCGGCGTATAGGTTTTTGCTTTGGGATCGTAATCGGTCAGCTTCTGGCGCAGGGCGTCGTAGCCGCCGACACGCTGCCCCTCGATCCAGATCTGGGGCGTGGTCGGAACGTCGTATTCCTCCTTGAAGGCATCGACTTCAGCGCGTTCGCGGAACAGCCGGTCATCGATGTCGTAGCCCTTCGATTTTAGCAGCCAGCGGGCCTTTTGACCCGATGGGCACAGATGGTTCGGCAACGCCATCCGGTATAGGACGGCAGTCTTTCCTGTTGCGGCTGTGGCGGGATCGCTCGTCACATCTGCAACGTCGCGGGTGTCTTTCGGCATGGTGTCTCTCCTTGGTATCAGGGTTCGGCGCGTGGGGTGCCGGCGGGGGCGTCCCCGTTGGCTTCGATATCTTCGATGTAGAGTTTCATTTCCTCGATCTCACTGCGCTGGGCCTCGATGATCGCGTCGGCCAAGGCGCGCACGCGGGGGTCGGAAATATTCGCCCGCTCGCTGGTCAGGATCGCGATGGAATGGTGCGGGATCATCGCCTTCATCCAGGCAATGTCGCTGACCGTGTCCTGCGACCGAACGAGGTAGAGCCCGCCGGCAAAGGCAATCGCCGCGCCGACGAAAATTGCGATATTGGTTTTCCTGTTCGAATACATGCCAAGCATGAAGGCGAGCATGATGATCGCCATCACACCGCCCATGTAGAGGGCCATCCACATGCGGGTCTGCGAGAAGAAGATGTGATCGAGCGCGTAGGTGTTGAGATACATCAAGCCGTACATCACAACCGTCGACGTACCGATCATCGCGAAAAACCGACCGTAGCTGTTGCCATGGTTCTGTTCGCTATCGTGATCCCCGTCGTGTGAAGCCATTGTGGTGCTGTCCCGATCCGACATTTTCTGTCTCCTCAATATACCCATATGGGGTATACAACATGAATGTCAGCCCTATAGTTCCGTAAAAGGAGCAAAAACCCATGAAAGCGATCAAGGAAAAGACGATGGACCGCCTCGCGCGCCTTGAAGGGCAGGTGAGGGGTGTCGCGAAAATGGTCGAGAATGACCGGTACTGCATGGACATTCTCGCGCAAACGGCCGCGATCCGTTCCGCTCTGCTCGGCGTCGAAAGACTCGTGCTGGAAAATCACGCCGCCCATTGCGTGCAATCGGCCATTGCGAGCGGTGATAAGGAGGAACAGCGCGCCAAGTTCGACGAGCTGATCGGGCTTTTGCAAAAGGCGTCACGCTAGCGTCTTTCGTTCCGACTGCCGGGGGCCGTCCATGGGACAGGCACCACCGCGTCGGCGGCTGCTTGCGCGATCATCGCCAGAGCGGCCCGGCCTTTGCGAAAACCGGGCCGCCCGGAGGTCAGTCCGAGACCGTGAAGCCGAAGCTGCCCTGCATCGGGTGGCCGTCCGGCGACAGGCCGCGCCAGTCGACCGTGTAGGCCCCGGCGGGCATGTTTTCCGGCGGCATGGCCCGGAACTCCGTTACAGGATCGAGGCCGGTTTCACGGGTGATTTCCAGATCGCCGTCAGGCCCGGCAAGGGCAATGGCGGTCACCCGCATCGGATCGTCGAAACGCAGTTCGATGGCCTCGATGCTTTCGACGGTTGCACCATCGGCAGGTGTCGTGCCTTCGGCTTTGGAGTGGGCCAGCGCGGCGGTCGCCGTCGCCAGCACGGACGCGAGGGCCAGAAGGGTAGGCTTCATGATCTGTTCTCCATTTCGTCGTGGCGTTGCCGGATCTCCTGCGGCCACGTCGATTTGATATAGCTCAGCACGGCTATGATCTCCTCGTCCGTGAGGACACCCTCGTAGATCGGCATGTTGGAGGCGTAATCGGGATCCCCGATCACGGCACCGGCGCCGTATTTGGTCAGACGGAACAGCGTCTCCCCGTCGTGGTGCCACGTGTGCCCGGTTTCATCGTGCGGTGGCGCGGGGAGCCGCCCGTCGGGCCCGGGGATCCGCCAGTCGGGCTGACCTTCGAGGTTCTTGCCGTGACAGGCTGCGCAATTCTCGGCATAGATCTGCTCTCCGCGGGCTACGACATCAGGATCGGAGGCCATGAGAGTGGTTCCGGCAGGCGCACCGCTGCCCCAACTGACGGCGAGTGCGACGGCTCCAGCCAGAACCGCCGCACCCAGTCCAAGGGCCAGAGGCCGGTTCACAGCCCGGCCTGATAAAAGACCTTGCCCTCACCGGCCTCGCCGCCGAAGGCCATCACGTCATACCGCGCGGTTGGGTCGTTCCCCATCCCGGGCGAGCCGCCGGGCATCCCCGGCACCGCGATACCGGAAATCTCGGGGCGTTCCTCGAGCAGCTTGGACAGGGCCGCGAAGGGCACGTGACCTTCGATCACGTAGCCGTCGATCGTCGCGGTGTGGCAGGCCCACATCGTGCCGGGCACGTCGTTGTCGAGCTTCACACTGGTCACATCGCGGGTTTCGGTGACCTCGATGTCGTAACCTTCCTCGCGGGCGAGCGCGACCCATGCACCACAGCAGCCGCAGGTCGGGCTTTTGGTTACATGCATGGTCCCGTGATCGGCCATGTCGGAATGGCTTTCCGCATGGACCATTCCGGCCGCGCCGAAGGAGGCAAGGCCAAGCGAAAGAGCGGCAGCAGGGACGACGGCGAGTAGTGTCTTGATCGGTTTCATTAGTGGTCCTCTCAACAGAGATGGGTACGGGCATAGCCCGTTCTGGTGTGATTGCATTGAACAGATCGCGCCACAGCGGGCGCGGAAGGCATCACAGAGCGCGCGGCGGGTCCAGAGGGCCCGACGGCTCTATTCCCGTCAGCAGCAGCTTTGTGCCGAAGAACGTGTTTTCGCAGGCTGCGGGTGCAACCACATCCTGTTCCACTCCGGGAGGCAGTGCGGGAAAGCCGTGGCAGGTCGGGCTGCGTTCGGTGGTTTCCGCACAGCACGCAGGCTGGCCATCCGTCGCTTCCTCCATCGCTGCGTGACCGTGCGCGAAGCCCGCCATATGGCCCGCGTCCGCCGCCCCCAAGACCGAAGCGGAGAGGGCAACCATCGCAACAAGAAGAAGCCGAATGAAAACCATGACGCATAGGTACATGGGGTATGCCGATATTGGCAAGCCGCGACCTGCGGTACATCATGTCGCGGGCGGGAATGCGCCCGCAGCTTTCCGGGGCGCGCATCGGGGGATGTTCGCCGTGGTGATCCCGCCGCGTCATGACCGCGGGGCCGCCGGTCCGGCCGACCAAGGCGGCTCGCTTGCGATGCCGGTCCGCCTTTCGCCGAAACCTTCGTCCCTAGCTGCCCGTCCTGTTGGATGCGCTAAGCTCTGACGGGCCGACCTCGGCGTAGGACGGGATGCCAAGCTGGCCCAGCGCCCGTACCAGTTCCAGCTGCAAGATATCGAAGGCGCGTTTGGCGCCTGCGTCACTGCCAGCGCCGACGCCATAGGCGAGCGCGCGGCCCGCAAAGGTGAAATCCGCCCCGAGTGCCTTTGCGCGCAGCACGTCAGCGCCGCGCCGGATGCCGCTATCGAGGATGATCGTCATGCGCCCGGCGACTGCCTTTGCAATGGCGGGCAGTGCCTCGATCGTCGGCGGCCCGAAGGCCACCTGACGCCCCCCGTGGTTAGAGACCACGATCCCGTCGCAGCCCAGTTCCGCGCAGGCCACGGCGTCTTTTTCGTGCAAGATCCCTTTGACCAGAAGCTTGCCCTTCCAGCGGTTTCGCAAGCGTTTGAGGTCTTCCCAGGTGAACCCCGCGGTGATGAGCGTCTTTTGAACATCGGCGTAGGACGTGGCACTTTGCAGAAGGTCGGCGTAATTGGCCACGTTCGGGCTGCCGTGTTTCAGGCTTGTCAGCGCCCAGCGCGGGTTCATCGCGCACTGCAGGACGACCTCGGGCGTGAACCGGAAGGGCACAGCAAGCTGGTTGCGGATGTCGCGGTCGCGCTTGCCCGCCGCAGGCACATCGGCGGTGACGATCAAGGTTGTATAGCCAGCGGCTTCCGCGCGGGAGATCAAGCTTTCGGTGACATCCGGATCGCTGGACACATAAAGCTGGAACCAGCCGTTGCCGTCTGCGGCTTCGGCCAGTTTTTCGAGCGTGGTGGAAGCGGCCGAGCTGGCCGTGTAGGGGATGTTCTGCGCCTTGCACAGGCGCGCCAGCGTCAGATCAGCCCCGGGCCAGAAAGCGTTGAGCATGCCGATCGGAGCCATGCCAAAGGGCACATCGAAGGTCTGCCCGAACACGCTCGCGCGCGTGTCGATGTCGGAGACGTCGACCATGTAGCGCGGGGTCATTTCCACCTCTTCGAAGGCTTCGGAGTTGCGGCGCAGGTTGCGTTCGTTTTCCGCACCGCCGTCGACCAGATCGAAAGCAAAACGCGGGATCCTGCTTTTGGCCTTCAGCCTGAGGTCTTCGATCGAGGCGGCGCGGTCCAATCCCATCAGATCGACCACCCGCCATCGACGGCAAAGGCCTGTCCGGTGGTAAAGGCGGACAGGTCTCCGGCCAGATAACAGACCATTTCGGCGATTTCCTCGGGTTGACCGAGCCGCCCCATGGGCTGGCGTTCCTTGAAGGCGGCAAGGGCCTTGTCGAAATCGCCGGTCGCGGTCAGGCGGTCGTTCAGGGACGGGCTTTGCACCGTGCCGGGGCAGATCGCGTTGCACCGGATGCCGTCCTTGACGAAATCAGCGGCGATGGATTTGGTCATGCCGATGATCGCCGCCTTGGACGCGCCATAGGCAAACCGGCGCGGCGCGCCTTTTTCGCTGGAAACGATGGAGGCGATGTTGATGATCGACCCCGCGCCTTTTTCCAGCATTCCGGGCAGGACCGCCTTGGTGATCCGGTACATCGCCTTGGCGTTCAGATCAAAGGCACGGTCCCAGACGTCTTCGTCGCAATCAAGAATTGTGCCGTCATGGACCCAGCCCGCACAGTTGAGCAGGATGTCCACAGGCGCCACGGAGGCGACAAGCGCCTCAACGGCAGCGGCATCCAGCACGTCAAGCGCGTGGCCGGTGATGTTGGGCGATGCGTCCGCCAGTTCGGCGACCAGATCGCCGTTCAGATCGGTGGCGATGACTTTCGCGCCACGCGCGGCCAGCGCTTCGGCGCTGGCGCGTCCGATACCGGCACCCGCCGCGGTGATCAGGGCGGTTTTGCCCTTAAGTGATTGTTCCATAGTCTTTCTCCTAACGGGCGAGCCAGCCGCCATCGACGGTGACCACGCTTCCGTGGCAATAATTGGCGGCGTCAGACGCCAGAAAAACCGCCGCTCCGCCGATTTCCGAAGGCTCGGCAAAGCGGCCTGCCGGTATGCGTTCCAGCAGCGCCTTCGAGCGGTCCGGATCGTCGCGCAGCGCCTGTGTGTTATCCGTGGCGGTGTAGCCCGGCGCGATGCTGTTGACGTTGACACCATGCGGTGCCCATTCATTGCAAAGCGCCTTGGTCAGGCCCACGACCGCATGTTTGCTGGAGGCGTAGGCTGGCACACGCAGCCCCCCTTGGGACGCCAGCACAGAGGACACGATGATGACCTTGCCCGCGCCTTGGGCCACCATGCGCTTGCCCGCCGCCTGAGACAGCAGCCAAACGGAATCAAGGTTCACCGACAGCACGCGGCGCCAGTCCTCCAGCGGCATGTCGGTGCTGTCTTCGCGGTGGATGATCCCGGCATTGTTCACCAGAATGTCCAGACCGCCCAAGGCATCGCTGGCAAAACGGACCACGTCCTCGGCCCCTGCCTGATCCATATTGGAAAAGTCGGCTTTCACGGCGGCGCCCTTGACACCCAGCGCCTTGATCCTGGCGAGGGTATCGTCGGGTTCATGGCTGCGATAGGTCAGCGCCACATCGGCCCCGGCGGCGGCAAGGGCAAGGGCTATGCCCTCGCCGATGCCGGTGGCACCTCCGGTGACCAATGCCTTGCGACCGGTCAGGTCAAACGGGTTACCCATGTCAGTACCGGTTCGCGATGGGCAGTTCTTCCGCCGGGAAGAGGCTGATGACCTCGCAGCCGGTTTCCGTCACCACGACCTCTTCCTCGATCCGGGCGGCGGAGTAGCCGTCGGTGGCGGGGCAATAGGTTTCCAGCGCGAACACCATGCCGGTCTTGATCTCCATCGGGTGATCCATCGACACAGCGCGGCTGATGATCGGCCGTTCGTGCAGCGCCAGACCCAGACCGTGGCCGAACTGCAGCCCGAATGCCTGATCTTCGCTCGCAAAGCCAAGCGATTCTGCCGTTGGCCAGACCTCAGCGACCTTGTCGGTTGAGACACCCGGTTTGATCATCGCGATGGAGGCGTCGATCCATTCCCGCGCCTTAACATAGGCATCGTTCTGCGACGGTGTCGCACGCCCGACGTTGAACGTCCGGTAATAACAGGTGCGATAGCCCTGGTAGGATTGCAGGATATCAAAGAAGGCCTGATCGCCGGGGCGGATCAAGCGGTCGGTGAAGTTGTGCGGATGCGGGTTGCAGCGTTCGCCGGAAATGGCGTTGATCGCCTCCACGTCGTCCGACCCCATCTCGTAGAGCATCTTGTTGGACAGGGCGACGATGTCGTTCTCGCGCACGCCCGGTTTCAGCTCTTCGTAGATCATGTGGTAGACGCCATCGACCATGGCCGCGGCCTGCGTCAACAGTTGGATTTCATCGGTATTCTTGATCTCGCGCGCTGCCAGCATGATCTGCTGACCGTCGACCACGTTCAGGCCCTCTTCCTTGAGCGCGTGGAACATAGCCGTTTCGGCATAATCCACACCCACAGGCATATCGGCCATGCCCGCATCGCGGATCAACCCGGCGATCTGCTTGGCATATTTCTGCATCAACCCGAATTCGGGTGGGATGGTGCCGCGCATGCCGACCACGCCGGCAAGGCAATGGCTCGGCTCCAGCCAGTCGGAGTGCCGCTTGTGGTGTTCGGCGGCAGAGCCGAAATCCCAGACGTAGGGGCTGTCGTCACCTGTCAGCAGGCAGAAACGGCACATCTTGTCGCGTTCCCATTCGCCGATCTTGGTGGCCGAAACGTAGCGGATGTTATTCACGTCGAACAACAGCAGTGTGCCCGCGTTCGAGTTTTTCAGGGACTGGCGCGTGCGTGCAAGGCGGTAGCGACGCAGGCGGTCGTGGTCGATGCGGCGTTCGAAATCCACGGACATGTGGCCATGGGCCGGCAGCTTTTCGCGCCATTCCCAGTTGGGTTCAAGGTCCTGCGGGGTGAGCAGGTTTGGCATGAGGGCATTGCCCGGACGTTCTGACATGGGAGTCTCCTTCGGGGTGCTTGGCCCCGTTTGAATGGTGAGGTGGATGCTTGCGGTGCGTTACTGGATGCACCAGCCGCCATCGACGTGGATCATCTGGCCGGTCATGTAGTCGCTGTCGTCGCTGCACAGGAACGACGCGGTGCCGACGATATCCTTGGGGTAGGACACGCGCTTGATCTGAAGCTCGTCGCGCACGATGTCGTCATAGGCCTGGCCTTCGCGGTCCTTGAAGCCGATATCGACCAGATCCTTGTCGAGCTGCTCCCAAAGCGGGGTGACAACCACGCCGGGGGCATAGCCGTTCACGGTGATGCCATGCTCGGCCAGACCAATCGCGCCGCAGTGGGTAAGGGCCAGACAGCCGTATTTCGACGTGCAGTAAACGGTGACGTCCACCAAAGGCTTGCGCGAGGCGATGGAGCCCACGTTGATCAGCTTGTAGGGATGACCCTCCATCGGGCCCTGTTCGATCATCTGGCGCGCGGTTTCCTGCATGCCCAGCCACATCGCCTTGGTGTTGACGTTCATGATCATGTCCCAGTTGTCTTCGTCGATATCCATGAAGAAACGGGGTTTGTTCAGACCGGCGTTGAAGACGCCGACGTTGATGCTGCCGAATGCCTCGACCGTCGCGGCGACGGCGGCGGCATTGTCTTCCCGTTTGGTGACATCCATTTTGACGGCAATTGCGCGGCCATTGCCCGCGGCGTTGATGTCGTCCACGACCTTTTGCGCGGTGTCGAGGTCAAGATCCCCGAGACAGACGTTGGCCCCCTGTTCGGCAAAGGAACGTGCGTTGGCCTCGCCCATGCCGCGCGCGGCACCGGTGATGAGAATGTTTTTACCTTTGAGGCGGTTGGGGTCCATGGGTGTCTCCTCCTGATACGTGTTTATTGTCTTGCTAAGGTTGCTTCGGCGCGCTCCTGCGCGCGTCGCAATGCGTCCTGCGGGCTGATGACGCCGCGCAGCATGTCGTGAAATTCCTCGCCGCAGATCTGGATGATCTCGTCGATCTCGGGGATCGGGGGGCGCGGCCAGTACTGCAATTCGTCCCGCGCCGACATCGCATCGACCGCTTCGAAGATCGGCGACAAGCGCTGGACATCGGGATCTGCGCCCACCGAATACCGCGGGTTCGTCCGACTGCCATTCTGGACAAAAAGCTTCTGGGCAGGCGGCGAGGTAAATACCAGCAAGGCTTCGACCGCCGCCGGAACCCGGTCTTTCGGCAGATTGGCGGGAATGCCGAGAACGTATCCGCCGATGGGCGCGATCGGCGCCCCGTCGGGGCCGGCGGGATGCGGCAGATATCCGGTCTGATCCTTGGCGGGCGACCCCTCGTCCAGTTCGAAGTAGGGGGCAAGCAGCGTATAGCCGAAAGCCATCGCTACCTTTCCTGCGGCGTAGGGCCGGATGCGTTCGTACCAGGACATCGAATGGATGCCGGGGGGCGAATAATTCAACAGCTCCTTGAGGAACTCTGCCACCTGCAAGCCTGCCGGCGTGTCGATGGTGACCCGATAGGCGCGTTTCGCAAGGCTTTCGGTTTCGAAGCCGCCCGCGATCGGCTTCAGATCAAGGATGGGTTGGCCGAAATCCGCCATTGTCATGAGCACGGTATGCCCCAACGCGGTCCCGCGCGCTGCATTCCATGCGATGCCGTAAAGACCGCGCTGAGGATCGTGCAATGCCTTGGCGGCGGCCAGCAGCTCCTGCGTGGTCGCGGGCGGCTCGAGCCCCGCTTGCGCGAACAGGTCCTTGCGGTAGAACAAGAGCTCCGGCGTCGTTTGTGCGGGAATGCCGTAGGCACGACCGCCCCAATGCGCCGCCTGCCAGCCCGCCGTGTGGAAATCTCCCGGATCGATGCGGGAGATATCCATGATCTCGTCGAGCGGCATCAGGATATCCTGCTCCGCGAATCCGCCGACCCAGGGCAGATCGACGGCGATGATGTCGTAGCTGCTGGATTTGCGGGCGGCATTGCGCATGGTTTCCTCGCGCAGGCGGTCGATCGAGAAGGCGCGCTGGTGGATCTGTGTGCCGACAGTCTGTTCGAATTGCCGCTTGAGGTTGTCCATGACCATGAAGGTCGGATCCCCGTGCACCAGCACGCGCAAGCCGCCCGCCAGCTTCAGCGGCTCGGCAAGGACCTTCATGGGCGGGATGCTTTTCGCGTTCAGGTACGACCCGCCGAAGTAGTAGTCGGATGTTTCCGCCGAAACGGCGCCCTCGAACTGCGCGGTGGCAAGGCGATGAACGCGGTTTGTCAGCTGGGTCCATTGATCCAGAAGGGTAACGCTGGGGTGCAACGAAAAGCTTTTGCCCGTCGCGGTGCGTGGGCGCTGGTCGATCAGACCTTCCTTCTGCATGTCCTTGATGCGGCGATTGGCCGTCGCATAGGGCGCACGGCTGGCGCCGATCAGCGATGTCATCGTGACGAGCCGCCCTTCGAGGTGGCCACGGATCAGATGCATCGAAATCCGCAGGTTGGGGGTTAGGGCGAAGAATTCCGCAACGTTCTCAAGCTCATCACCGAGGTTTTCCATGAAGGTCAGGACGCAAAGCATGTCAGCCTTTGCCTGAGGCGGCACAAGCTGATTCAAATTCTCCCCCCTCATCACATTCATACCCTCGGTCGCGGCCTTCTTTCTGGCGTGACGCTTGCCACGTTCATCATTCAATTCGGATGATTTTTGGATCTTCACGAGATACACCTCATCTTGCTGCGGGACTGGCCTCCGAATATATCGCAAAAATGTTCAATATGGATATTATGAAATCCGAAGCGGATATCATTTGGGAGGGCAGGTCTGCGCGGTGCCTGCAAGATGTTTGAGATCACTCCGGTTGCCCGGCTGGTGATTCCCCGTCGGGAGAGCGGGGACCAGATTTCAAAGTCTTGAAAATAATGTCTTGGAGGAGACCAAAATGAAACTACGCACAATTCTGACCGCAACTGCCGCAACGACAGCTCTCGGGGTTGCCGGCGCTGCCTTTGCGGACGGTCACAGCCCGATGCGCATCGGCATCACGCAAAACAACGTGGGCGTCGACAGCTACCAGACCACATATGAGCAGGCCTTCATCGCGGCAGCCGAAGCGAACGAGAACGTCGAAGTGGTCGTTCTGGACGCCGGTGGCGATGTCGCCCGCCAGATCGCCCAGATGGAAGACCTGATCCAGCAGGAAGTCGACGCCATCATCATCTGGCCGACGAACGGCGAGGCGGTCATCCCTGCGGTGCGCAAGGCGCATTCGGCGGGTATTCCGGTTGTCGTGACCAATTCCAACATTGCCGAAGCCGGTTTCGATTTCGTTGCAACATTCTCCGGCCCCGACAACATTACGCAAGGATCACGCTCCGCCGAGATCATGTGTGACCGTTTCAAGGCGCTGGGCATCGAGGATGAAGCGCGCGTGGTCCAGATTTCGGGTCAGCCCGGCTATACCACAGCGATCGAGCGTCAGAAGGGGTTCGACGACCGTCTGCCCGAAGTCTGCCCCAACGTGACACTTGTCGAAACACAGCCCGGCGACTGGAACCGCGAAAAGTCGCAGCAGGTCATGGAAGCCTTCCTTGTCAAATACGATGACATCGATGGCGTCTATGCGGGTGACGACAACATGGGCGTTGGCGCGCTGAACGCCGCACTGGCTGCGGATCGCGCCGAAGGCATCGTATTCGTGGGCGCCACCAACTTTTCGGTCGGCTATGAGGCCATGGAGCGTGGCGAATACTGGGGCTCGATCTACCAGTCGCCAGTGGACGATGCCGAAGCAGCCCTTCAGTCCGCGATCGATCTGATCAGCGGTAAGGAACTGCCGTTCCTGAACTATTTCGACACGCCGAAGATCACACAGGAAAACATGTCAGAGTTTACGAAACCTGTGTTCTGATACCCTCCCGGGTTGTGGGGCGCTTCGGCACCCCGCTACATTTCCACGAAAACCGATTGTTAAGGGGGAGGGCGTCATGGGACGTGTGACAGGAAGATCCTGTATCGTGACCGGGGCCGCACAGGGCATTGGCCGGGCCATCGCAGAGACGCTGCTGGATGAAGGTGCGGACGTTTGCTTTGCGGATATCAACGGCGAAAAGGTGGCAAAGGTCGCCGAGCTGAATGCCGACAGGGCGATGCAGGGGGGCGGCAAGGTCGCCCACGCGCAGGTCGACGTTGCGGACCGCGCGTCCGTGCAGGCGATGATCGCCCATACGGTCGAGCTGTTTGGCAAGCTGGATGTGAAATTCAACAATGCTGGCGTGAACCGCCCGATGAACTTTCTTGATGTTACCGAAGACAATTGGAATTTCATCATGGGGGTGAACGGTCTTGGTTGTATGATCGGGATGCAGGAGGCGGCCCGCCAGATGATCTCTCAGGGGACGGGCGGCAAGATCATCAACACCGCTTCGGTCGCCAGCCGCCAGGGGTTCGATAATGTCGCTCCCTACTGCGCCAGCAAATTCGCTGTCGTCGCTCTGACGCAGTCGGGCGCGCGCGATCTGGCGAAACACAACATCACGGTGACGGGGTTCGCGCCCGGCGTGGTCGCCACCGAAATGTGGGAGCAGGTCGATCAAGACCTGATGAAGATCGGCGCCGCCGAGCGGCCGGGTCAGGCGATGGAGGAGTTCTCGTCCGAGATCCTGCGGGGGCGCGTGGCCAAACCGGACGATATCACGGGCACGACGACCTATCTGGCGTCGAAGGACAGCGATTACATGACCGGACAGATCGTCATGATCGACGGTGGGATGACCTTGGTCTGACGTAAGGCCCGGAAAGAAGGGCCCGGGCCTTTGGCTCGAGGGAGGGGAAATATGGCTAGCATGACAAAAGCGGATATCGGCCCGATGTTGGCGCGGCAGGGCATCCTGATCGCCTTTGCGGTATTCATCATCGGTTTCACGATTGCGAACGAACGGTTTCTGAGCCCCGACAACGTGATGGGTGTGATCCGGTCCTCGGCAATCTTGGGGGTCATGGCGCTTGGCGTGACCTTCGTTGTGATAAGCGGCAATCTGGATCTGTCGGTCGGATCAATGATGTCGTTCTCGACGATTGTCGTGCTGGATCTGCACGACAAGATTGGCCCGCTGCTGGCGATCCCGGCGATGTTCGCCATGACGTTGTGTCTTGGGGCCTTCATCGGGTTCCTCGTCGGGTATCTCAAACTGAATTCGCTGATCGTCACCTTGGGGATGCTCTCGGCCATTCACGGCCTGACGCTGACCTATTCGGGCGGCCAGAACATGGATATCATCGACAAGGAAGGCACCTGGTTCGGCGTTTTCGGACAGGGGTCCGCGCTGGGCATTCCGGTGCCGATCCTCATCTTCGTGGGTCTCGCGGCCCTTTTGGGTATCGTTCTTGCAAAGACCCCCTTCGGACGGAAGGTATACGCCGTCGGGGGCAACGGGACTGCGGCCACGTTCTCGGGCATCAAACGCGCCCGCGTCGTTTTCCTGTGCTACGTCATGTCTGCCTTTTGCGTCGCGGTCGCCGGGTTGATCCAGGCCAGCCGGTCAATGGGATCCCAGAATACCGTCGGGCAGGGGCTCGAGCTTGATGTTCTTGCCGCGGTGATCCTGGGGGGTGCGTCCCTGCTCGGCGGCTCCGGTACGATTTTCAAAACCGTCATCGGCGTGTTGATCCTCGGGTTTATCCAGAACGGTCTGCTGCTGGTCGGCCTGCAATTCTATGTCCAGTTCGTTGTGACATGGGTCATCATCATCCTTGCTGTCTGGCTCGATATCGCGGCCAAGCGTGGCAAGCTGTGGTCTAGGATCGCGTAAGGGAGCGGATTAATGGAAGCTGGAAAAGTCTCCTATTTTCTAAAGAACGGCGCGATCTGGGGTTTCATCGTGCTGGAGCTGATTTTCTTCAGCGTGGCGGGCGAATTCCTGTCGCTGTCCGACAAGGCCTTCATGGATGTCGACAACATGCTGTTGCTGCTCAAACAGTCGGCCCCCATCGGAATCATCGCCATGGGCATGACGATCATCATGGTGAACGGCAACATCGACCTGAGTGTCGGGGCGATCTTCGCCTTGTCCGCGGTGGTCCTGCTGGACAGCCTGTCGTGGAGCGTCTTCGCGGGACTGGGCGACTGGGTGATCCCTGTGGCATGGGCGCTCGCGCTGCTGACGGGGGTTCTGCTGGGCGCGATCAACGGGCTGATCGTCTGGAAGACCGGTGTCGATGCTTTCATCGTCACGCTGGGCTCGATGCTGGGCTTTCGCGGTCTGGTGTTCATGTACAACGGCGAAAATCCGACATCGAGCCTGAACTGGACGCTGGTGGATTTTGCCGAGGCGCAGTTCCTGGGGTTCCATACGGCGACCTGGTTCCTCGCCGTCGTCACCCTGATCATCTGGTACGTGATGACGCGCACGGTACACGGGCGCAACGCCTATGCCATTGGCGACAACCGCGAGGCGGCGGTGAACGCGGGCATCAAGGTCGGGCCACATATGCTGATCAATTTCATGATCATCGGCTTTCTGGCGGCCCTGTCGGCAGTTGTGTTCTACTCCGAATCCGGTTCGGTCAACCCCAACGATGGCCAACTCTATGAGTTGTGGGTCATCACCGCCGTTGTTCTCGGGGGCACCAAGCTGACCGGGGGTTCCGGGTCCATCATCTCGACCTTGGGTGGTGTCCTTGCCATTCAGTTGCTGCGCAAGGGTTTGGGCCACATCGGCGCGGACACATCCACCGTCAATCTGGTGATTGGTTTGATCCTGATCGCGGTGCTGTTTCTTGACCGTCAGTTGAACACCAAGGGGAAAGAGGAGTTGAAGATATGACCGACAAAACACCCGCCTTGCGTCTTGAAGGTATCGTCAAGACATTTCCCGGTGTCCGCGCGCTTGACGGCGTTTCATTGTCGGTGATGCCGGGTGAGGTCCACGCCCTGATGGGCGAGAACGGCGCCGGAAAATCAACGCTGATGAAAGTGCTGGGGGGCATCCATCAACCCGACGAAGGGCAGATCATCATCGGCGAAGTGCCCACGGTGATGACATCGCCTTTGCAGGCGAAATCCAAGGGGATCGTTTTCATCCATCAGGAACTCAGCCTTGCCGAGGAACTGACAGTCGCCGAAAACATCTATCTGGGGGAACTGCCGCGCCGCTCCTTCGGCCGCGTCGACTGGTCCACGCTCTATGAGCGTACCGATGCGATCCTTGCAAAGCTGAAGGTGGGGTTCAACGCCAGAACCATCGTCGGCGACCTGTCGATCGCCAACCAGCAGATGGTCGAGATCGCCCGCGCCCTGACCGTGGATGCGAAGGCCGTGATTTTTGACGAGCCGACAGCGTCGCTGACCGATGCGGAAAAGGTCGTGCTGTTCGACGTCATTTCCGATCTGCAAAGCCAGGGCGTCGGGATCATCTACATCTCTCACCGGATGGAGGAGATATTCAAGATCACCGACCGGATCAGCGTTTTGCGGGACGGCTCCTATCGCGGGACACTTGAGACCCGCGACACCACCGAGGAGGAAGTCACGCAATTGATGATCGGCCGTGCACTGGATCTGTCGCGCAACGAAATCCATCACGAAATGGGCGATGTCGCGCTCGAGGTGCGTGGCCTGTCCTGCGGTCATCTCTTCAAGGACGTCAGTTTCGACGTGCGCCGCGGCGAGGTTCTGGGCTTTTACGGTCTGGTCGGCGCAGGGCGCACCGAGATCGTTGAGACACTCTTCGGGCTGCGCGACCCTGACGCGGGGACGATCCTGCTCGACGGGCAGGAGGTCCGCATCACATCCCCGGCGGATGCGATCAGCAAAGGTATTTCGCTGGTGCCGGAGGACCGCAAGGGGCAGGGGCTGGTTCTGGGAATGAATTGCCGGGACAACATGACCCTTCCGCAGGTGGGTAACCTGTCCTCCGGTCCGTTTGTCGCCCCCGGCGCCGAGACCGAGATCTTCGACAAGTACAAGGACAAGCTCGATATCCGCACACCGGGCTGGAAACAGACGGTCGGCAACCTGTCGGGCGGCAACCAGCAGAAGATCGTCATTGGCAAATGGCTGTCGATGCACCCCAAGGTGCTGATCGTGGACGAGCCGACCCGCGGCATCGACGTCGGATCGAAATCCGAGATCCACAACCTGATCCGCGAACTGGCCGCGCAGGGCTACGCCGTCATCGTGGTCAGTTCGGAAATGCCTGAAGTCCTGCACGTCAGTGACCGGATCGTCGCGATGTTCTCGGGCCGTGTCATGCGGACGTTCACCTCCGAAGAGGTCACCGAGGAAAGCCTGGTCCAGGCCATTTCGGGTATCACCGCGACCGACAAGGTCGCTTAACCAAACCATCCTTACGGCAAAAAGAGCAAAAGACATGAAACTACTTCGCTATGGCGCGCCCGGTGCCGAAAAACCCGGACTTCTGGATGCACAGGGCCGCGTGCGTGATCTCTCCGCCGTTGTGCCGGATATTGCGGGGGACGCACTGCGCCCCGCAGGTCTGGACGCGCTGCGGGCTCTTGACCCAGACACATTGCCCTTGGTCGAGGGCACGCCCCAGAACGACCTGCGGCTTGGCGCCTGTGTCGGCGAGATCGGGAAATATGTCTGCATCGGCCTGAACTATGCAGACCACGCCGAAGAGGCGGGCATGCCGATCCCAGAAGAGCCGATCATCTTCAACAAGTGGACCTCTGCCGTGGTCGGGCCGAATGACGACATTCAAGTCCCGCGCGGATCGGTGAAGACCGATTGGGAGGTCGAACTTGGCGTGGTGATCGGCGAACCGGGTGCCTACATCGACGAAGCGAACGCGATGAACCATGTGGCGGGGCTCTGCCTCATCAACGATGTGTCCGAGCGTGATTTTCAACTCAATCGCGCCGGCACATGGGACAAGGGAAAAGGGTGCGATACCTTCGGTCCGACAGGTCCGTGGCTGGTGACCCTGGACGAGATCGAGGACATGGACAATCTGGACCTCTGGCTCGACGTCGATGGCAAGCGCATGCAGAGCGGGTCAACCGCAACGCTGATTTTCAAGATTCCCCATCTCGTGTCCTATTGCAGCCAGTTCATGTCCCTTCAGTCCGGCGACGTGATCTCGACCGGGACACCGCCGGGTGTGGGTATGGGCCAGAAACCTCCGCAATTCCTGCGTGGCGGCGAAGTTGTGACGCTGGGCATTTCGGGCTTGGGTGAGCAAAGATCGAAGGTCCTGCCAAGCTGATCGGGCAGCACACCCAACGCCCCGCCGCTGCCTTGAGACCGGGCAGATGCGATCGTGGGGGTCGATTTTCAGGACGATGATCGGCCGGGCAGGCCGCGGGGCGCGAGCAATGAGGCTGGCGCCCCGTTGGCACCGCGACCTTAATTTGAGGGTGTCCGGCAGCGGCGCGCGGGCGTCAAGCGCTGCCCGCGCGCGCCGGTTGGCAGTCTCGGATCGGTGCATCCCGCCTTGCTTCGGCTTTGTCGTGCACACCGTCACGTCTGCCGGGCCGCGCTTACGGCCCAGCGGACGCAATTACGCAGCGCTGCAAGCTTCGATTGGACGCCTCAGGCGGCCTCGAAGGTATCGACAGTGTCGTCTGCCGGATCGTCCTCGTAGGTGCTGGCGTCGACGTCGGTCTCAAGGCTGAGAGCGGCAATCAGATCGGCGGCGTCGGCCTCGGGATCAGTCGCACCTGCCTCGTATTCTTCCAGTGCGAGGTCATAGGCTTCCATCAGTTCCTCACTGTCCAGGAAGCCGTCCGCGGGCGCCTCGATGCGGAACTCCTCTTGCGGCACATCATTTTCGTCGAGTTCGTAGAAGATCACGCTTTCCGTCTCGGCCACGTCACCGCCAATTTCCTCGAAGTAGGCGAGAAAATTCGCGAAGGTCGGCTCGGTGCCTTCGGGAAGACTGGGGATGTTGTGTACGTTGTCCTCGGGCTCTTCGGCGAGAATGTTGAACCCTGCGATGGGCGCGCCGGACTCGTTGAAATCATAGACAAAGAAAACCTTGTCATAGATCGGATCTTCGGGATCCTCCGGGTCTTCAGGCTCCTCCGGGTCGCCCGATACCGCCTTGATCGAGCCTTCTTCGGTGGACGTGGATGTCGCGCGGATGCCGAAGTAGTCGATGTCGTCAAGGCTGTCGATGGACAGCTCCAGGGTGAGTGTATCGCCCTCGGTCAGGAAGCTTTCCTTGTCTTCGCCTTCGGGCCCCAGACCCGGTTCGCTGATCTGGTCTGCCGTGTCCCACTGGATTTTTTCGCCCTCAAAGGTGGTGCCGCCCCCGTTCATGTTAAGCGGGCCCGAAAGCGATTCACTGGTGCCGGTCATGTCGTCATCGGCATAGTAGACGGCGTTGACGTCCATTTGCCCTTCGTTCACGTGAATGTCGGCGAAGAATGCACCGTCTTGTTCGTAGACCGTTACCGTGTAGGACAATCCTTCGACGACATAGTTGAAAACCTTGGTCTCATTCTCCATGAGATATCTCCTTGTAGAAATTCTGGATTACGGCAAAATTTAGGCGCGAAAAATCTGTAAAAACGCGGCGAGAGGCGTGCCCCCGTGTGTCCCCAAGCGCGCCAAACCGTTAACAGCTCTATCACTTTAGGCCGAACTTGTCTGTAGCCGAAGTGGAAACAGTCTAATTCTTGACAAAAAATCGACAAAATCATGGCAAGGTGGATGCTGGAGTTAGCGCGGGAGGGCCCTCTCGGTCAGGGCCGGGCCGGTGCGATGACACAAGGGGCGCGAAGGCGCGCGACCTTTCCGATCGACGTTCTCAAACCGGGTGGGGCGGTTTCGCTGGCTGTTGCCGCTTCATCGAATATCCACAGTGGCTGAACGCGCCCCATCACTTCTTCGATGATTTCTTGGGCGTATTCGCTTCTCTCTCCAGGCGCGCGGTGCGCAGGCGGTCGGTCTTGATCTGCCGTTTTTCAACTTCTTCCTCGACCATGCCCCTGACGATGCGGGATGTCTTGTCGAGCGGCGTTTCCGGTTTGGCACCCTGCGCTTTGAACAGGCTTGTTTTCGTGAGCTTTGCCAATTGGTAGTCTCCTTATTGGAATTTCTGGGGTGGCACTGGAACAGATCTGTTCCAGTGCCGGGCGTTTGCCTTGACCGTGGGTTTCACGCACACCCGGCGTGGGACGGTCATTGCGTAAATCTATCTGGATATCCGGGGCGGCCATTGCGCGCATCAAGGCGGCATAGGTCATCTGGAAGCGCAATTCCGACCCTGCGCGATAGGTCTTGTCTTTCGTGCCGACCACAAGATGGTCACTCGTTGCGCCGACAAAGGAACTCCTGGCCGGCATCGTAAGGCCGGTCGCGTCCGTGTCCTGATGCCCCAGCGCGAGAACCAGCCGCGTGATCGGGGAGGTATTCGGAAGAAGCCGTATTCCCGCCAGGACCGGGTCGGCGAAAGAGACGGGCGGGCAGGCGGGTTCGGCGTCCGTCTCGATAACCTCGGCGACCAGCGTAAAGGCATCCGTAAACATGCCGGCGATCTGATCGCCGGAAAGTGGGTCGACACCCAGAAGGATCGCTTCGCCGAGCCGCAGATCGTTGATCCTGCCGAAAGAGCGGTTCCCGACCGCCAGCGGCAGGTTGGCGGAGTTACCGCCCGAGACCGTCTGCAGGGCGCGGCCGGTCTGCTTTTCAACACCCTGCGCGAGAATTGACAGGGCCTGCATTTTGGCAGGCGTCGGGGCAATACCGCCGAGGCAGGCGAAATTGGCACCAATGCCCCTGAGCGTCACACCGGGTGTGTCGACCACCAGCTGCGCCATGTCGGCGAGGTCCTGGGGCATGATCCCTTCGCGGTGGTCACCCATCTCGACCATCAGGATGATGCCGTGAACCGTGTCTTGCCGGATTGCGGCAGCGGCGAGCGCCACGACCAGAGCGGCCTGTGTGTTGTAGCTGGCCTCGCAGACGCGCACGACATCATCCACCTGGCTTAGCATGGGGGTGCGGATCAGGGTGATCGGACAGACGAGCCCAGCCCGGCGCAGCCGCTTCACGTTGCTCAAACGCGCGTCGGCAAGGCCCGCGGCACCGCCGTCAAGCATGGCGCGCGCGATCGCGGGATGCCCGCGAACGGCTTTTGTCACCGCACTCACCCGGACGCCGCGCGCCTTCAGCAACCCCACGGCGGTCCTGCTGTTGTGGCGGATTTTGCCCAAGTCTACTTCGATGCGCGGATTGGTCATATCGCCGCCAGGGGTGTCCCCCGCTGAAGGTCGGGATAGGCATCGACGATCATCGCCCCCATCTGCGCCACGGGGCGGCTGAGCGCGTCGGTCACGGGCAGCCCCAGCTCTTGGGTTTGGACGGCAATCGTGTCTGTGATCTCGGCGTCGGACATGCCCTCGTGGTTGAGCGTGACGCCGATGACCTTGGTGTCGGCGAACGCCTCGATCAAGGCGATCTCACTGGCTGGTGTGGGCATTGGCATGTCGGGGAAATCGCAGCGATGGGCGCGTTTCGGTGCGTGCTGGAGGATGACCGCGTCCGGCTGGCTGCCGCGCAGGATAAAGGCCGATGTGCAGAAAGCCGGATGGCTCAGCGCGCCTTGGCCCTCGATCAGGATCACATCGGGCTGCTCTGCCTCGGCGGCGGCGACAATCGCGCCTTCCAGTTCGCCGCAGCAGAATTGCGGCGGTACGGCGTCCAGCGCCACACCGTATTTCGCGCCCTGCATCAGGCCCGTCTGGCCGGTGCCGACCAGAACGGTCTTGATGCCCTGTGCATTCAGCGCCCGGGCCAGGACAGTCGCGGTCGTCCGCTTCCCGATGGCGCAATCGGTCCCGAGAATGGCGATACGCAGCGCCGCGACCTTTGCGACGCGGCCATCGAACAGGCGCATGTCCTTGCTGGATTTGGGCCGCCGGATATCGCGGATCGTGACCCCTTTGTCCGAGGCCGCGCCCGCAATTTCCGCGTCGTCGCTGAGGAATTCGTGCAGGCCGCTGACGATGTTCATACCGCGTGCGATTGCATCCAGCACGACACCGCGATCTGAGGGCGATAGCCGCCCGGTCGAGGGGGCCATGCCGTAGATCAGGGTCTCCGGTGACGCGCTCTGATGCGCCACGGCCTCAGCCAGGTCCTTGACGATGGGTATGTGGTTCATCGCGGCATCCAGAACCAGACCGCTGTCGCACCCCGCATGATCGCTGTCGATGACACAGAGGATCCGGTACGCCTCCGAATGACGGACGAGACCGTTGGCCGTCTTCCCGTCGATCTTGGCGAAGTTGCCCTCGCAGTAAACGACCGCTGTAGGCTGCACAGGGATCCGGGTGACAGAGGCACTGTCAGAGGGAGAGGCCTGTGCCCCCTTGAGCGGAAGCCGGATGGTATCTGGAGATTGAAATTCGGTTGTCATGGTTTTTTCCTTTTGCTGGCGAGACTGTCGCCGCAGCCGTGGGGCACGGCCGAGGCGCCGCTGCCGATCGCTTACTTCTGAAAAACGCACAGACCTTTGGATTTCTGGAAGTTCCTGTTGCACTCCCAACGGTTTCCGGACCTGTTGAGATGGGCATTCTCGGGGATCTCTATCTCTTCGCAGCCTGTTTCGGTGGACCTGTAGCCCCGCTGGCATTTCCATCCCTTGCCGTAGGTCGCATCGTCGAAATATGCGAACTCGGGGATGTCTACAGCCGCGCACCGGTTGCCTTTTTCGACATAGCCACGCTCGCAGGACCACGGTCGGCCATAGCGGGATCCGTTCAGGTATCCGTTGGCCGGAACCGCAATGGCCTCGCAAATGTCACCGATCGCCTCGAACCCGCGGTCACACTCCCAGGCGGAGCCATTTGACGTCTCCACCAGATAGGCGTTTTCGGGAACGACCAGTTCGCGGCATTTGTCGTCGGTCTCGAAGTATCCGCGCTTGCATTGCCAACGTTCGCCGGAGGGCTCCAGATATGCCCCTTCGGGGACGACCACGGCGACGCAGGCCGTGTCACCTTCGTTGTGAAACCCGTGAAGACATTCCCATCCAGACCCATAGGAGCGTTTTGTCGGATAGGCATTTTCCGGTATCACGACGGCCGCGCAGTCTTCTCCGACCAGCCGATACCCGACGTCGCAGTCCCATCCCTCGCCATAGCTGTTGGCGCTGGCGTTTTCCGGAATGGTTTGTCCGACCGCAGGCAGTCCGAGCAGAAGCAGCGCGAAGACAGGCCCGAAGACGAAGGCCCAAAATCTACGGGGGGCTGCCAGTACGGATGTCGCGCAGGGTTTCCGGGGCAGGTGCGGCGCTGCGTCCGGATTATGATCCATCCAGATCAAGCTCCGCCAGGCAGGCCTCTGCGAGGAAGCGGTCTGGCTTGTCTGTACCCGGATGGGTCGCCCAACCTGTATCCATCATCGCATTGCGGCGCTCATAGCCCGAAAGATCCTGAAGAACAGCGAGCTTGCCCATGCGTCTTGGATCGGTCGCGGAAGCGTCGACGCAGACCGGCACCATCGCAAGTGTGACCTCTTCGGTCGCCATGTCCGCGGCTCTGGTTTGCGCGGTCCCGCTGGTGATCCAGCCGCCCCACGAAAAGCCGACGATAGAAATCGCAATCGCGCCAACCGCTGCACCGAAGAGGAAGGGTTTCGTCCATTCTGGAAAAGTCATCTGTGATCCTTTGACGGAGAAAGCGCCGCCTCGCTGTTTTTCCGCTGACAAGGTATTGTGTCAGGGTCGTACCCCTGTCGCGTTGCGCGACGGGGGCTGTTCGATCTCGGTCGTACTGCATGAAGGTCTGGGGCCGCGATCACGGCTTGGATCACCGCGCGGACACTCGGGCCGTGCGCGGTGGCATCGGCAGCCTTCCCAAAAATCAGATCCGTGCTAGGGAATCTGACGCCTGATTTTCATGATATTAGGTTGTGGTTCACTTCGGCTGGCAGTGCGCCTGTGCGGAAGGAGAGGACAACTCGTCTAAGTCCTACCTAACCTCTTTGGGCCGGGAATACAACGTCAGCGGATCGAAGTGCGCTCTGAAGACGGTGCCGCATCGCAAAGGCAGCGGGGCCGAGCCCGACGCGCAGCGCAGGGTCGGTCGGATTGGACTTAGGCCAGCGATAGGGGCGGTGCGGGGCCAAGCGGCATCTTGGCATGGTCACTGTCGGGAGTACGGTTTGGGAGCGGAGGTCGGGCCAATAGCTGTAAAGACAGCCGATATCCGATCACCCGAAGGTCACGGGCGTAAAGGCTGCCCGCGTGGGCGCCTTTGTCGATCTAGGTCGCTGCGGTGGAAACCGACTGACCCTTCCTGCTGCCCTGCGAGAAACTTTGAAATACTTCCCGTGCGAGCAGCAAAGCCAGATTTCCACCTTCGGCTGTATTGCTCTCACCGGTTGTCAGGTCAGCAAGGGAGTTGAGCTGATTGCCGCTGTGCAGGCCAACCTCGTCCGGTCCGGCGTAGCCCATGGCCCAGGATGGAAAAGCGCGGGTTTCAGCCTCGACTTCCCACATCAGCGAAATGCCTGAATGCCGCGGATCGCGCAGGATGCGCCCATAGCAATTCCGGACGAGGGTGCGCTCGCCTTCCAGTACCTGGAAGAACAATCTGTCATGATACATCAGCACCCCGGTAATATCGTCACGGGTATTGTTTCGCTTCGAGACGGTCAGAATATCGGAGAGCAGCGCATCCACCAGCGCCGTTTCCGACGCGCTGACGTATGCAATTTGATAGGCCAAAGGTCATTTCCTTTTCGTTGGGTCTTGGGCGCACCGGATGGCAGCGCGGCATTGCTTGCAGACATCGGAGGCTCAGATACGGTTCGGAAGAAGGGGGGGGGGTATTTCGCACGCAAGATCATCGTGCGGTGTCTCTCGGGCAATCCAGGAGACTTTCGGCCCTACCTTGAAGGCGCTCTTTTATCCACAGCTAGCAGGTTTTCGCAGGAATGTCCCAATCTAAATCGTGAAGGCCCCAAAATAGCCGCGCAAGGAAAAGAAACCGAAAGCGCGGCAGCCTTCCGGATCCGCGCTGAGCGAGCGCGGCAAGCCAAGCGGCCGGTACGGATGCCGCACCGGGGGTTTCGCATTCCCGTCATTCGTGCTTCTGTCACCATCTCGAAGCTTGAGTGGAATTAAGACTATTACCTTGGGTTGGCGGCTTCGTTCATTCTTTGCGAACTTGGTCCCGGCGGGTGGCTGGCGTCTGATGGCCCTGTCAGGCGCAGGGCGGCAGCCGGTCAAAGCGACGGCGATTTCCACGAGGGTTGGAGGCAAGCAATGGTTCAGACAGGCGAGGATAGATCCCGCGACCAGTCCTCAGATGTTGCCGCCACCGCCACGCTGGAAGACGGGCGGCTGATCCTGTCCGGGCGTCTGTTGATCGACACGGTCGCGACCCTGAACCACGACGGCCAGCGGGTCGACGCGATCGATATCGCCGAGGTCAGCCAAATGGACACCGCCGGCGCGTGGTATGTTGTCGATGCGCAAAGGCGCATGACCGACGATACCGACGATGTTGCGATCCTCGGTGCCGACGACATGCAGCAACAGCTGATCGAGGTGGTCCGCCGGAACATGCCGCCCGACGACACCGGGCCGGCAAAACGCAAGTCGCTCGCGGACCGGGTCGAGGCGCTGGGTCGCAAGACGGCAGCCAGCGCGCAGATTGCCGTCGAATTGACCAGCTTTCTGGGGCAGGTCATCGCGGCGCTGGGCAGCATGGTGATCCATCCCCGTCGCCTGCGCCTGACCTCGCTCGTGCATCACATGCAGGAGGTTGGATGGAACGCCATTCCGATCGTCGCGCTGATGTCTTTCCTGATCGGCGTGGTGCTGGCCTTTCAGGGCTCGGTGCAGCTTCGCCAGTTCGGGGCCGAGGTCTTTGTTGTCGATCTCATCGCTATTTCTGTCCTGCGTGAACTGGGCATCCTGCTGACCGCCATCATCGTCGCGGGGCGCTCGGGGTCGGCCTATACGGCCGCGATCGGGTCGATGAAGATGCGCGAGGAGGTCGATGCGATGCGCACCATCGGCCTCGATCCCATCGATATCCTCGTGGTGCCGCGGGTGCTGGCGCTGATCCTGATGTTGCCGGTCCTCGGCTTGATCTCGGATCTGTCGGGGCTGGTGGGTGGCGCCATTATGTCGTGGATCGAACTGGGCGTGTCACCTGCCGTCTTTCAGGCACGGCTGGTCAGCAACACGGATGTCTGGCACTTTCTGGCGGGCATGATCAAGGCGCCCTTCTTTGCGATGATCATCGGCATCATAGGCTGCTATGAAGGGCTGAAGGTGGGGGGCAACGCCGAGTCACTGGGTCGGCTGACATCGACATCGGTTGTGCTGTCGATCTTCATGGTGATCGTGGCGGATGCCATTTTCTCGGTTGTTTTTGCGCTGATAGGAATCTGATGACCGACGCGGACCCGATCATCAAAGTACGCGGCCTGACCAAGGGCTTTGGCAGCCATCTGGTCCACGAAGGTCTGGACCTCGATGTGCGCCGGGGCGAGATCATCGGAATCGTCGGCGGCTCGGGGACGGGGAAATCGGTGCTGCTCCAGCAGATTGTCGGTCTGCTGACGCCCGACAGCGGCAGCATCGAGGTATTCGGCCAGAGCGTTCAGGGCACGCCGCCCGAGCAATACAAGCAGTTGCGCCGCCGCTGGGGTGTGATGTTTCAGGACGGCGCGCTGTTCTCGTCCCTGACCGTGCGCCAGAATGTCGAGGCCCCGATGCGCGAGCAGCTGGACCTGCCCGACGCGCTGCGCGAGACGCTGGCGGGGATCAAGGTACGCATGGTCGGGCTGGAAGAAGTCGCGCACAGCAAGTTTCCGTCCGAGCTGTCGGGGGGTATGCGCAAGCGGGCGGGGTTCGCGCGCGCTATCGCCCTCGATCCCGAGATCGTGTTTCTGGACGAGCCGACGGCGGGGCTCGACCCGATCGGCGCCGCCGCCTTCGACACGCTGATCCGGAAATTGCAGACGACGCTGGGGCTAACCGTGTTTCTGGTGACGCATGACTTGGACTCTCTGCACGCAATCTGCGACCGTATCGCCGTGCTGGCCGAGAAAAAGGTGCTCGCGGTCGGGACAATGGCCGAACTGATGGAGGTGGATCACCCTTGGGTCCACGAGTATTTCCATGGCCCCCGTGCCCGTGCGGCGCTGAAAACAGAACAAGATGACAAGGTGCCGTAATGGAAACCCGCGCAAACTACATCCTGATCGGCGCCTTCACGCTGCTTGGCATCATCGGCAGCCTCGTATTTGCCGTGTGGCTGTCCAGCGTGCAGCTGGATCGCCAATATGCCTATTACGGGATCCTTTTCGAGGATGTGTCGGGGCTCGATTCATCGGGAGACGTGGTTTTCAACGGGATCAATGTCGGCCGCGTGATCGAGGTGCGGATCTACGATCCGGACACCACCAAGGTCTATGTCGGGATCGAGGTCTATGCGACCACGCCGGTGCGCGAGAATACCGTCGCACAGCTCAGCTCGTCGGGTGTGACGGGGGTGGCCTATATCTCGCTGAGCAACAAGAGCGCCGATGCGCCGCCACTGACCTCGGAAGACGGTATGCCGCCCATCATCCCGTCACGCCGCTCGACCGTGCGGCAGCTGGTCGAGGATGCGCCCGACCTTCTCAGCGAGGCAACGGACCTCATGAGACAGTTTCAGCAGATAGCGGGGCCGGAAAATCAGGCCTATGTGAAGAACATCCTTTCCAACCTGAGCGATGCCTCCGGCGGGCTGGACCGGGCGCTTGCCGATTTCTCCGAGATCACCAAGACCGTGGCGGATGCGACCGAACAGATCGCCGGCTTCGGCGAACGGCTCGACACGCTGGGTGAGGCGGCGGGAACGACGTTGAGCAACGTTGACAATACGCTGGCTTCGGCAACGGGGGCGTTGGATTCTGCCAAGGCGGCGATCGACACCACGGATACCGCCATCGGCAGCGCGGGCGCCGCTTTTGCTCAGGCCGAGGCGATCATGCGCGATCAGGTGCCGCAGATCGTCGCGCAGATATCCCAGACGGTGGATGCGCTGAACCGGGCGGTTGCCGATGTCTCCGAGCGCTCTGTGACCACGCTTGACGGGTTCGACCGGACGGCGGCGCTTCTGAACGCCCGCTTGCAGGAGCTGGAGCAGACCTTGTCGGATGCCAGCACCTCCTTCACTTCCGTAACGGATGCGTCCGAGACCGTCAGTTCGCTGTTCGCGGGCGATGGCACGGTTCTGGTGGCGGAGGCGCGCGAGGTTCTGGCCAGCGCGCAAAGCGCGATCTCCACCATCGAGGCGGTCGTAAATCAGGACGTGCCTGCCGTCGTCGAGGATATCCGCAGCGCGGTCTCTTCTGCCTCGGTCGCCGTGGATAATGCCGCGCGCGATCTCACTGATTTCACTGCGGGGCTGACACCCTTGACCGACGATACACGAACCGCCGTCAACGCGGCGACGGAGTGGTTCGAGCGCGCCAACAGCACGCTCACCAGCATCGACCGATCCGTGGTTGCGGCAGACCGCGCCCTGCGGTCGGCGGAAGTGGCCTTCGACAGTGCCGATGAGGTGATCTCGACCGATCTGGGGCCGGTGCTGGCCGATATTCGCGTGGCCACAGACCAGATCGGCGGTGCGGCCAGCCGGATATCGGAGGATCTGCCGCAGATTTCCACCGATCTGCGTGCATTGATCCGCCGCGCGGATGATGTCGTCGCGCAGGTTCAGACGACGGTTTCCGCCGCCGCACCCGGCATCCGCGATTTTACCTCAAACGGCCTGAACGACCTTGGCCGGCTCAGCGCCGAAGCGCGCGCATTGGTCAATTCGCTCGAAACGCTGGTGCGCCGCATTGAAAGAGATCCTGCACGTTTCCTTCTGGATGACCGCGTGCCCGAATACCGGAGATGACACGATGAACATCACGACCCTTTCCCGCCGCGCCGTGATCCTGGGCGCCGCGGCCAGCCTAGGCGGGTGCAGCGCGCTCTCCTCCCTCAACGAGGCGGCGAGGCCCCTCGACACCTACGATCTGTCGCCTGCCGCAGGCTCGAGCGCGGGGCGCAGGTCGGGCCAGACCTTGGTGGTGGCGCTGCCCAACGCCCCCGCTTCGGTCGCAACCGATAGGATCATGGTAAAACCAAGCGCAGCCGCGGTGACCTATCTGCCCGAGGCGCGCTGGTCCGATGAATTGCCCGCGCTGGTGCAGTCGCTGCTGGTCCGCTCGATCGCCGGAACCGGCCGGATGGGATATGTCGGTCCGGCGCAGGCGGGGCCTGTGCCCGATCTGGCGCTCCTGTCGCGCATCGATGCCTTTCAGGTCGAGATCACCGGCGAGACGGTGACGGCCAAGATCGATATCAGTCTGAGCTTGCTGCGCGACAGGGATCAAAGCGTGATCAAGACGGCGGCCTTTCAAGACGAGGCCGTCGCGACCGACGATTCACCTGCCGCCATCGTGGCGGCGTTTCAGGCGATGCTCGACACGCTTTTGCCGCAGATGGCGACATGGTCCGCCGGGGGCTGAAAGGCCGATCTTTGCGGTGCGGGCCACTTCCCCCAACGCGCGCGATCTGCGCCTTTCCCGATTGCCCTCCTTCATCTGGTTGCCTGACCGCATCGCGGGTCCAGCGAAGCGCGTGAAGGGCTACTTTCCGGCCTTCTTTTTGAGGCATTCCTTGGGGAAAAAGACCAACCACAGATTGCAAAGGCCGCAACAAACGATGCTTCCGTGCGACTATATCAGGCCAGTCGTGGCCATAGAGCTACAAAATGTAGACAAGTGGCGGCAATGCTGACGAAGCTGCAAATCTCGACATCCGGTCATCAGTGCCATTTAATCGCCAGAATTCCCTGATTTTTCAGCTCTGGGGCACCGTGTCCGATCACGGATCGTAGTGGTATCCAGTAGCGGTTTGTCCCCGAACGAAACAACTCAAGAAACGTTACGTAGAGGCGATAGAAAATATGCCGACCGGTCGAAATACCCTTTCGCTTCAGATTGTTGCTTCTCTGATCATCCTTTTCGGCGTGGGTCTGATCAGCCTGTTCATAGTGGGCCAGAACGCGATCAGTTTGACGGACGACACGTCTCTTGCCCGCGAGGAGCGTTTTGCCGAACGCCATTTGGCAGCGGCGATCGCTGTCATTCCGCAACAGCAGCGAAGTGCTACCGTCTGGGATGAAGCAATCGTGAATACCGTCGCGCGCAACCAGAAATGGATGGACGAAAACCTCGGTGTCTGGATGCAGGAATACTTCGGGCACAACGAAAACTACGTTCTCGATCAGACAAACGCGCCTATCTTTGCCTCTGTTCTGGGGGAGGTTCGGCCCCCGGAGACCTATCAGGAGCGCGCAGAGGTCATCGCACCCGTGGTCACCCAACTGCGCGAGATCATGGCCGAGGTCAGCGTCGGGGAAGACAACCCCTTCGAGGCACTGGCCGAGGTTGCGGTCGTCTTTCCCCTGCAGTTCGGCGAAGAGGTGGCCATCGTCAGTGCCGTGCCGATCATTTCCGATTCCGGCGAAATTGCACAGGTGCCGGGCACCGAAGCGGTGCATGTCGCCGTGCGTTACGTTGATGCGAAACTCGCCCAGGAAATAGGGCTGCCGATCGAGCTCGTGGATGCGGCATTCGAGACATCAAGGCCGGCCGAAGACCTTGCAAGCACCCCGGTGATCGGACCGGAGGGCGAGGTGCTCTCCTGGCTTGTCTGGAAACCCATGCGCCCCGGAACGGACCTTTTCATGAGCATGCTGCCGGTGCTGCTGACGGCGGGGCTTGTAGCCGGGGGCATGCTTTTGTGGATGATACGGCGTTTGCTGCGGGTTTCGGGCCAACTGCAAGCCAGCGAAGCGCAGGCCCGTCTGGATGTCGCAGCACTGAAGCAAGCACGAGAAGCAGCAGACGCGGCAGATCGCGCCAAGATGAACTTCATCAGCATTGTCAGTCACGAACTCAGGACACCGTTGACGGTGATCCTTGGCTACGCCCGACTTGGGAAAAACGTTCGCCTGATGCCCGCGGCGCGACGATTGGACGATATCCTCCAGCACGAGCATGTCGAGGCAGGGCTTATCCGCAAAAGTGTCGAAGAGGTAATGCAGCTCGCGGACACAACATTGGAAAAGATCGAGCGGTCAGGCGAACACCTGCTGTTCCTCGTCAACCAGCTGCTGGACTACGCCAAGATGGAGACCGGCCGCCTGGAGGTCGATCCGGAAATTTGCGAGGTCCAAGAGGTTCTTGAACCTGTTGTGGAGCAAATGAGAGTGCTCACGGATGAAAAGGACTTGAGCCTCGAGATGCATATTCCGCGCTGTCGCATGCTGGCCGACGTCACGCGCACACGGCAGATCCTGATCAACCTGATGGGCAACGCGATCAAATTCACGGATGAAGGGAAGGTTTCTGTCGTCGTCACCGAAACGGAAGACAAGATTCACATCGCCGTGAGCGATACCGGACCGGGGATCGAGCCCGAAGAACTCGACAAGATATTCGAAGCGTTCCATCAGGCCGATCTCACGCTTTCCCGCAGTGCCGTGGGAACCGGGCTGGGCCTGTCCGTGGCGAAAGAGCTGGCGCGCCTCGAAGGTGGCACCATCCGCGTGACCAGTGAGGTCGGTATTGGCAGTACATTCACCCTTTCGCTGCCGAGAGAGACGGAGCCGGTCCTGGATAAGGCCGCTTGATAGAGGGGGCAGATCCCTGCATCGTGACGCTTGGCGCGCGATGCAGGGGGGTGATGGAACCCCGTGTTTCGGATTTCCTGCCAAGGAGGCGCAGGGCCGAAGCGCGAAGTGTGATTTCTAATAATTTTTGACTGTGCCCCGCGCCCGCGGCGGATGTCTGTAGCCCGTCCGGTGCATCGCAGGCAGATCGTTCGGCTGATCGGAACTCCACGATAAACGGCCCTGTGCAGGGTTTCACACGCGCCGCGCAAGGACGATGGTTTGTCGTTACGACGCCTTCAAACCTGCGCCGCAGGTGCGAGCGCCGCGTGCAGGGCGTCGCCGGCTCCGTCCATGGCCTCGGCCAGAAGTGCTGCGGTTGTCGGGCCGAGCGTGAACCCTTGGTGCCCGTGGCCGAAATTCACCCAGAGCCCGGACTGGCCGGGAACCGCCCCGACCATGGGCAGCATCCCCGGCAGGCAGGGCCGGGTGCCGAACCACTCCGATCCGGTGATCCGCGGGCCAAGCGTGACAAGATCGCTGACGCCCCTCTCGCCGCGGGCCAGCTGCGCCGGGTTCGCGGGTGTGTCCGGTGGCACGAGCGCCGCGCCGGTGGTCATCCGAAGGCCGGCGCGCATCGATGCCAGAACCACGCCATTGTCAGTGTCCAGAAAGGGCCGCCGAAAGGTAAGCGGGGCATCGTAATGGGCGTGATACCCCCGTTTGAGCACCATCGGAATCCGCAGACCGAAGCGCCGCAAGGCGACCCCCGTCCAGGGGCCAAGGCAAAGCACGGCGGCGGCCCCGCTGATCACACCCTCCGGCCCTTCGATGCTCCAGCCGCTGGCCGTTCTTTTCAGGGTCTCGGCATCGGCAATCACGATGCGCCCGCCGCGCTGCTCGAAAAGCGCGGCATAGGCCAGTGTCAGGGCACCGGGATCAGAGACGCTCCAGCTGTCGGGAAAATGGATGGCGCCCGCAGGATCACTCTGGAGTGCCGGTTCCTCGCGGCGCCACTCCGACCCGCTATAGACGCGGGACCGGACGCCGTATGCCCCGGCCAGATGGGCGGCGTTGCGACACTCCTGATCGAATTTCGCGGCGTTCCGGAAGACAAGGGCAATCCCCTGCCGTGCAACGAGATTTTCCGATCCGGAGGCCGCGATGAGGGGGGCATGATCGTCTGTCGCGCGCGATGTCAGGCGGGCATAGACCGCGCCCACCCGCGCGTGGCGGTCGGGTGCCGACGCGCGCCAGTAACGCCAGAGCGCGGGCGCCATGGAGGCAATCCCCGACAGGGACCATGTGACGTCATTTCTCTGCCCCAGCGCATGGCGAAGCAGGTCCAGCGGCGCCCGCGGCATGGGGTAGGGCTCGGCGGCCTCGGCCTGGATCACCCCGGCGTTGCCATGGCTTGTCTCTTGTCCCGGCGCACGGCGGTCCGCCAGCGTCACCGCGTGGCCACGTTCCTGCAAGGCAAGCGCCGTCGAAACACCGACCATTCCGGCCCCGATCACCAAGATTTCGGCCATGCCACGTCTCCTTCGCTCTGGCAGAACGCCTGTCAGATCTTTGCGATGACGGTTATCTCGACCCTCGCCTCGATCATCAACCCGCTGAGCACGGTTGTCCGCACCGGAAGCGGATCGGCAAAATGCTCGGCATAGACTGCGTTGAATGCCGCGAAATCGGCTTTGTCCGTCAGGAAGCAGGTGCAGGACACCACATCGGACAGGCCAAGGCCCTCGCCGGCGAGGGTCGTCTTGATCCGGTCGAGACAGTTGCGGGTCTGCGCCTCGATCCCGTCGGGGATCGTGCCGTCGGGCGCGAAGCCCAGTTCGCCGGACAGAAACAGCAGATCATCGACGCGGCGCGTCTTCGAAAACGGGAGAATTGGAACAGCGGTCATGGGTATCCTTGGTTTGGCTAGTGTGTCGTGTAAGTTCAGTCGAGGCTTGTCTGCGCATCGGTGCGCGGAGCCACGGGGCCCTCGGCCCAGCGGGCGGCAAGATGCACGAGGATGATGATCATCGCGATCGGTACGATCACGGCGATCCACACCATCGCGATGCCGAGCGTGTCCATCGTGAGCGCCGCCTGCCGCGCGAGATAGCCGCGCGCAAAGCCGCCGCGCAGACCGACGAAGCAGAAGTAGACCGTCGGCAGGACGAACGTCAGTACGGCGGCGCTTTGCAGGGCTTCGGCCATCAGGCCCATCCAGTTCGGGCGTGCGGGAAACACGCTCGCCATCAGCACCGCGTCCGACCGCGTCTTGAACGACAGGGTTGCCCCCAGAAGGCCGGTCCAGACCATCATGTAGCGGGCCACGTCCTCGGTCCAGACGGGCGGTGACGAAAAGCCGTAGCGCGCGATGACCTGTATCATCACGGTGATGAACATGCCCGCAACGGCTGCCACGGCCACGCCGCGCGCGATACGGTGCAGAAGGTCACTGAGGCCGGTGATGAAAGCACGCATGGCGGATACTGTTTGTCGGCAAAGGCGCGCCCCGCCCGGTGCGGGACGCGCGAAATGGTATCAGCGTGCGTCGGCGGCGAGGGTCTTCCATGCGGCGACATCGTCGGAGGGCATCAGATCGGAGTCGTAGACCGCCTGCGACTTTTCCCGAAACGCCGCGCGTTCGTCCGCATCGAGCCTTTGGACCGTGACGCCGGCGGCTTCGAGCGCTTCGAGCGAGGAGACCGACACGCCGTCCAGCCACGCTTGCGTAGCGGCATCGGCCGTTTCGACCGCCGCGTCCACGGCTGCGCGTTCCTCGTCGCTGAGGCCGTCATACCACATCTTCGACACCAGAACGGCGCGCGCGGGGATGATGACACCCGCATCCGCGTAGTTCTTCACGAAATCGGTCTGGCCGAACATGATCGGCACGAAGGGCGAGTTCAGGTAGCCGTCGATCACACCGGTCTGAAGGCCCGCAGGCACTTCGCCCCAGGGCACGATGGTGCCCGAGCTGCCCCACGCCTCGTACATGGCGATCTGCGCATCGTCGAGCGCGCGCATCCGCAGGTCCGCCATGTCCTCCGGGCTGCGCACCGCCTTGTCGGTGGTGATGATGCCGGAGGAGGGGCCAAGCGGCGCGATGGCCAGCAGCATCGCGTCCTGCGCGGCCAGCGCCTCGTTCTGGCGGGCGATGACGCCGCCTTCCCTCAGCGCGCGCTGCATGTGGGCTGCATCGTCGAATAGATACGGCAGGCGCAGCCCGTAGACGAATGGTTCGACCTGCGCGACCGAGCGCACGTCGGACAGCGATACCTCGAGCAGGCCTGTCGTGACCTGATCGAACTTCTCGGCCTCGTTGCCGACGGCACCGCGTGGCATTTCGCGGACCTCGAAGCCGGCCTTGGTGAGCTCCGCGCCAAAGGTCGCGGCCCAATTGTAGGACCCGGAGGTTTCCAGATCGGGGGCGCTGTCCAGCGCGATCTTGACTTCGGCGGTGGCGGCTGTGGCCGTCGCCATCAGGGCCGACAGGGCCAGGGCTTTTATGTTCATCGTGTTTCCTCCCAGGGTTTCATCAATTTACGGAAAATCCGGCCAGTCTCGGCACGGTCAGGCTCAGCTCCGGCCAGTAGGCCAGCGCCAGAAGCAGCAGGATCTGCACCACCACGAAGGGCAGCGCGGCATAGGCCAGACGCCAGTAGTTCAGCTCGGTCAGGGCGGCGACGACGACAAGGCATTTGCCCAGCGGCGGCGTGATCAGGCCCACGCACAGGTTGAAGCACAGCACGATGCCCAGATGCACCGGGTCGATCCCCTGCGCGAGCGCCTGCGGCGCGAACAGCGGGATCAGCAGCGTCATGGCGACGGGGGTGTCCATGAACATGCCCGCGATCAGGAAGATGCCCACGAGGAAGAACAGGTAGCGCGTACCGGTCAGACCGATCGATTCGACCCATTCGGCCAGCATCTGCGACCAGCCCATCTGGCCCGCAAGAAAGCCGAGCACCGAAATCGCCGCGAGAATGATGAAAATCGTCCCGGTCAGGCGCGCGGTCGCGTCGAGCGCGTCGAACAGCATCCGCCATGACAGGCCCGTGTAGAACTGCCCGGCGATCAGGGCGAAGAGCACCGCGATGGCGGAACCTTCGGTCGGCGTGGCCAGCCCCAGCACCAGCGAGCCGAGGATCACCACCGGCAAGAGCAGCGCGGGCGCCGCGCGGCGCAGGCTTGGCCAGAAGGCGGGCACATCCGCTGCAACGCCGCCGGGATGGTTGCCGATGCGCGCCAGCACCGCGTTGAGGACCATCAGCGAGACCGCCAGCAGGATGCCCGGCACGATGCCGGCGGCGAACAGCGCCGCGACGGAAGCGCCGGTCAGACCGCCATAGATGATCATGATGATCGAGGGCGGAATGATCGGCCCGATCATCGACGAGGCCGCGGTGATCGCCCCCGCGTAATAGGGGCTGTAGCCGCGTTCGACCATCTCGGGGACGAAGGTGCGCGACAGCGCCGCGCTGTCGGCAATGGCCGAGCCAGATATCCCGGCGAAGAAGACGCTGGTCAGGATGTTCACATGGCCCAGGCCGCCCCGGAACCGCCCGACCACGGACAGCGCGAAGTCGATGAGGCTGCGGGTCACACCGGCGCGGGTCATGATCTCGGCCGTCAGGATGAACAGGGGCATCGCCATGAAGGCAAAGACATCCAGCTGTGCAAAGATGCGCTGCGGCAGGATCGACAGGAACTGCGCCTTGCCAGCCATGACAAAGGACAGCACGGACACCGCCCCCATGAGGTAGGCAAATGCGGTTCCGCTGATCAGCAGCAGCACGAAGACGGCAGGGATGGGCCACATGGTTGCTGCTTCCTCTTAAACGGCTGTTTTGATCTCGGGACCGTCCGCCGAGGTGGTCAACGGCGGATGGGTCACGATCGAGCGCAGGTCGACAGTGCTTCGGTGCAGGGCATCGGTGTCGGGGCGTGGCCTAGCGGTCTGCGGATCCCCGGCAAGAAACGCCTCGACACTGCGCGCCGCCGCCAGAAGCCCGACATCGCCGCGCACCGGTCCGATCATCTGCAGACCGAAGGGCAAACCGGCCCCGTCGCGCCCTGTCGGCAGCGAGATCACCGGCCCGCCGCTCATCGAGCCGCGGTAGGTCAGCGCAAGCCAGCGGTAGTAGATGTCCATTTCCGTGCCGTCGATGCTGGCCGGATAGGCGTCGGTCCAGGGGAAGGGCGAGACGGGCGAGGTGGGCACAAGGATCGCATCCAGCCCCTCCATACGCCCATTGAAACGGCGCAGGATGCGTGTCTGCTCCATATGCGCCCAGGCGCGGTCCGCCAGAGTCATCGTGCGGCCCAGTTCCACGTTGCTGTGGATATGCGGGCCAAAATCTTCGGGTGCGGTCCGGACGGCCTCGCCGAACCCGGCCAGAAAGCTCTCGGCCCGAAGGATGTCGAAAGCACGGTCCATCTCTCCGAGGTTCAGATCGACCTCGCGGCATTCGCCGAGATGCGGGGCAAGCGCTGCGACCCGCGCGCGGAAGGTGGCGCGGATATCCGGATCGACGGGCGCGCCGCCGAAATCCTCGCTGATGCCCAGCCGCAGCGACGACAGGGGGGCGTCGGGAATGGCATCGAAGCGGGCAGGGGACGACGGGCACGACAGCGGATCGCCCGCATCGAAGCCGTGACAGGCGCGCAGCATGAGGATCAGGTCGTCCACGTCCCGCGCCATCGGCCCCAGAACCGAAATGGCCGACCAGCCCACTGGGCGTGTGGGGTGTGCGATCACATCGACCGACGGGCGATAGCCGACGATCCCGCACAGGGCGGCGGGAAGGCGCAGCGACCCTCCGGTATCCGAGCCCGTGCAGAGCGGCAGCAGGTCCGCCGCCAGAGCCGCCGCCGACCCGCCCGAAGATCCGCCCGCCACCAGCGCAGGGTTGAACGGGTTTCCCGTCGCCCCCCAGACAGGGTTGCGCGTGTTGCCGCCCGCGCCCAGTTCGGGCACGTTCGTCTTGGCCAGAACGATGGCACCTTCGGCGCGCAGCCGTGCGACCATCGGAAGGTCGGCCTTCGGGGTGTTGCCCCGCGCGCGCGGGCTGCCATGGGTTGTCAGCAAACCAGCGGTGTCCTGCAGATCCTTGACCCCGATCGGCAGCCCGTCGAGCATCCCGCGGGGCGCCCCGTTCTGCCAGCGGCGCGTGGCCTGCGCGGCCTCGACAACCGCGCGCTCGGTATTGAAGGCGGTCAGCGCATTGAGCGCGGGGTTCAACGCGGAAATGCGGTCCAGACAGGCTTCGAGAAACGCGCTGGGCGTCAGGGAGCCACTGGCGAAGGCGGCCATGATCTGCCGTGCGGACATCTGTGTCGGATCGCTGTGCGTCATTTCCCCCGAGCCTCGGCGGCTCGCCTCTTCTTTAACTTTGGGTAAGCCTACAGCACGATTTTTCGGCGGGATAATGAATTTAAAGAAGAAAACATTAACCAAATGGAATGGTTTATCTCTGCGAAGCGGCCTGGATCAGGCATTTGCGGAACAGGCTTGCCGGGCTGTTCTGGTCGGCCCCGTCGCTACGCCAGAAACAGCGCACTTCCGACAGGAGCCCTTCGGTATCGAGCGGCAGGATCACCAGATCCCCCCGTGCCGCGAAGGTCCGCGCGAGGCTGGCGGGAAAGAACCCGAGTGCCTCGGTATGCTTGAGCAGCTCGATATTCAGCGACAGCGCCGAAGACGCGATGATATTGACGGGCGGCGCGAGGCCATGACCGGCGAACATCGCCTCCATCGCCCGGCGGGCGACCGAATTGGCCTGCGGCAGGATCCACGGGCAGTCGGTCGCCTGTGCCCATGTCATCTTCTCGACATTGGCCAGCGGATGCGCGGGGCCGCCGACCACCACGACAGGGTCGCTGAACAGCATGGTCTGATCCACACCTTCCAGCGTGTCCGGCTGCCATATGCGTGCGATCAGCAGGTCAATTTGCCCGGCTTCGAGCAGCGGAAACAGCGAGACGAAATGCCCCTCGCTGATGACAACGTTCGACCGGGGGGCGCTGCGCTTGAACAGGCTGATGGCGCCCGGCAACAGTATCGGCGCGACCGACGCCACCACCCCGACCTGCACCGGCCCCGACGCTCCGCTGGCCATGGCATCAAGGTCAAAGGCCGCGCGGTCGATCTGGCCCAGCACGATACGGGCATGTTCCGCAAGGCGCTCACCTATCGGCGTCAGGAACAGGCGATTGCGCTCGCGGGTCACGATCGGCGCGCCCGCGATGTGTTCGAGTTCGTTGATCTGCTTGGAAACCGCCGGCTGCGTCACGTTCAGCGCTTGCGCCACGCGGGCGACAAGCTTGTGCTCGGCAAGACCAGCAATCACCCGCAGGTGGCGCAGGCTGAGCCGCTTTATGAAGTGGTCGCTGTGGATATCGTATCTCCTCGCACGCGTCCGGTCCGCGACCGTGAGGCAAAAGCAAAACGCAGGGCGTGCAATTTCGGTGTGCACCACGGCACCTGTGCAGCCAGCGGCAGTGTCGCGCGACCGGTGTGGCCGGGCAACACCAAAATGCCCTTAGCCTCGGCTTGCCGGGTCTGGCGATTGCGTTGATCGGGGGGGCGTTTGTCCCTCTCATCCATCTCCTTTCCGCGCTCGATTCACGCCAGTTTCCAGACGGTGGGCGGTGCCGGCAGGGCTGCTTCTGGATGGGGTAAGCCCGGGGGCCTTGATGCAAAGGATGCGATTGTCCTAAGCTTGGACCTGAAAACAAGCGTTGGAGTGAACTATGTCTGCAAAGATCATCACCCTTTCCGCCACCGTTCTTGCCGTTGGTTTGGCCACGCCCACGATCGCCGAGAGTACGGGCGAATTGGTCCTCACCATAGCAGGCGAAGAAGAGGTCATTCCGCTTTGGGGAACACAAAGCGACTGGAGCGGCAGCGCAAACTGGCCCTCCATCAACATTTACGCCCGTTCTTTCAACGAGGATGGCGAGGATCCGCTGGTCGTGACCTTGGGCTTCGACGCTCCGGGCTGGACGCCGAGCCAAGCGGAAATGCGGCTGTCCCGCTACGAGGGGGGGGACGCGGTTCTCAAGCTGTTCGCCAATGAAGACGAGGAGGATGGCGGGCTGGCCGTGAAACTGGACAGTCACGCGCTGGAGGGTACACTGATGAGCCTAACCGGTAGCGTGACCGGGACGCTCGGTACGTCAGACAACTATGGGCGCGACATCGACCTGTCGGACGGCATCCCGGTCGATGGCGTCTTCACAGTAACACTTGAAGAGTTGGACTGACCAACGCGGTTGCGCGCAACGTCTTGCGTTGTTTGGGCAGGCCCAAAAGGGGCATGGACACGCTGGCTCAAGCCAGTGCTTCACAGATTACCCATACGCCTGTGCCCTCCATGAAGGACCGATGTATCGGACCTTGCGCGATTGGCATGAACGGCCCCTATGGGGGCATCTGCTTTGCCGCCACCAACTGCCGAAGCTGTCGGATCGCGCCCCGTTGCTTTCGATTGCGCAGCGGCCAACGCGGCACCGTTCAAGCCTTGCCTAAGGCTGCGCTTGCCCCACGCGGCAGCCCTCCCATTTCTGGAAATTGTGCCTCCGACAGGCGTCCAGATTGATTCAAGCTATAATTGAAAGTCGGAAAATTCTTGCGCCAGTTCAAATTGCAGGAATGCCCATGCCTGAACGCATCGCGCTGAAATTACGAAGGAAATTTTATTCAACGGCCCCTGCGGCGATGCCGTGAACGATCCGTTGCGCAATAATAGACGCGAGACTGACGACGGGCTAAACTGCCCGGAGGAGAATATTGGGTGCCTGCATTGCTGATGCCCTTCCTGCGAACCGAATTTTTGAAACGTGATGAGATAGCTAATGGCGCGAATACTTACTGAAGACACCGTCTGGGAAACAGGACAAACGATCGTTCTTTCGGACGATAATCAGATTGCACCGGGGGTGACGCTCACGATCGAGCCGGGTGTCACCATAGAGGGAAATGGCTACTCCATCTCGGCGTTCGGCACGCTGACAGCCTTGGGTTCTCAGGATGCGAAAATCACCTTCGATGATGTGATCATCGCCTTCGGGACAGACTACAGAACGCCGGGGCGGATCGATATCGATCAAGCGACAATCTCCGGCGGGGTGTTTTTGCCGTTCCGAACCGGAAATTACGGCTCGTTCAGCCTGACCAACAGCCTGATTTCCGGGGCGGATACCACCTATGTGTGGTATCCCAAGGCAGACAGCCTTTTCGAAGGGAATGTTTTCATCAATTCCGGCGGCCTGAGTATCGGCTCTACCTCGGAAGGAAGTGTGTCTATCAGGGACAATGCCTTCATCAACGCCGAGCGCGCTGTGATGGGTACGGCAACGATTGTGGCCTGGACGACGTACGGCGATCCGGTAGACGTTTCCGGCAACACCTTTCTGAGCGATATACCGGCACTTGAAGTCGAGTATTCGCTCAGTCAGATCTCCGGGAGTGACAACTACTTCGGAACAATCGATCCGGCGGAAATCGACGCATTGATCCTCGACAAGAGAGACGATCTTTCACGTCCCAGCATCATCGGCTTCGAGCCGGCGGCAATTGCTCCGAATGACGCCGTGATAAGCGCCATGATCAATGCCGGCATCACGACACCGCTGTCCCTGACGGGTACTGCCGGCGACGATCGTCTTCTCGGCGCAAGCGGGAATGACGTTTTGCGGGGCGACGAAGGGGCAGACACCCTTGAAGGCAATGATGGAGATGACGCGCTTTTTGGTGAAGACGGCGACGACAGGCTGACCGGCGGCGCAGGCGACGATACAATCCACGGCGGAGCGGGGAGTGATACCGCTGTGATCGACGGAAATTACCTGGGCGAAGATGGCGATTTCAACGTCTCCGTTGTCTTGTCCGATGGCGCCTTTCTTCTCAGGTCACAGGCGGGAAACGACCTCATCAGTGACGATGTCGAATTCATTGCATTCAACGATCGAACCGTAAGCGCATCCGATCTGCTGGCCGATGTCGGACCACCGGTTATTGCTGGCTCCGATGTGAATATTTCGGGGTCGGACGCGACCGAATTCATAATCGGCACCTCGGTCAACAACTGGATCACGCCGGGAGGCGGGTCGGATACGATCGACGGGGGGG